>CALBJF010000033.1 GCA_937892665.1 uncultured euryarchaeote
AATTGGCGCAATTTTCATAAAATTAGGTCGTGCACCGACGACGAGTACGATTGGTCTCATTCTAATCATTTCTCCCGTATTTTACTAGAACCTGAATGATTCTATTGACAGAATTTCCATCCCCGTATGGATTATGGGCGCGACTCATTTTTTCATAAAGAGATGAGTCTGTGAGTAAAGCCTCGACTCCATTGACGATTTTCTCAACTTCTGTGCCCACAAGTTGAACAGTACCTGCAGATACAGCCTCAGGGCGTTCGGTCGTATCTCGCATGACTAGAACGGGTTTTCCTAGAGCAGGAGCCTCCTCTTGTATCCCCCCTGAATCAGTGAGAATGATGTGGGATTGAGTCATCAAAAAAACGAATTCTAAGTATCCTTGCGGTTCGATAAGATGGATATTTTCTTGATTTGATAATAATTGATTCACTGGTGCACGTACCCTTGGATTTAGGTGTACAGGATAAATGAAATCGACATCAGTATTTTTTTCTGCGAGACGCCTTATAGACTCACAAATTCTCTCGAACCCACCACCAAAATTTTCTCTTCGGTGCCCAGTGATTAGCACCACCTTTCTCTCCTCAGAGATCATTGGAAATGAATTATGTAATCGAGTGGAAATTGATTTGTTATCCTTGATTTTACTTTCCATCAAAAGCAGTGCATCGATCACAGTGTTGCCAGTTGTGAATACCATTTCGGGGTCTATCCCCTCATTCACTAAATTTTGCTTCGATTTTTCAGTCGGAGCAAAATTAAGCTTCGCCAAACAGGAAACAAGTTTCCGATTCCCTTCTTCAGGCCATGGTGAAAATATATTGCCCGTCCTCAGACCTGCTTCAACATGGCCAACGTCGATTTGATTGTAGTAAGCAGTCAAAGCTGCGCAAAAAGTTGTTGATGTGTCGCCATGAACTAATATTATGTCTGGTTTGTCCTTATCTAGGATTGATTGAAATTTCATGACAATTCTCGAAGTTACTTCCGACAGTGTTTGCCCGCTTTTCATCACATTCAAATCGTAATCAGGTTTTATCTGGAACAAATCTAAGACCTGATCTAGCATTTCTCTATGCTGTCCTGTTACACAAACAATACTCTCAATAAGTGGATTCTTATTCAAGGCAAGCACAAGGGGCGCCATTTTTATTGCTTCAGGTCGCGTGCCAAACACAGTCATAACTTTCATTTCCATTCCTCCAATGTGATTAATTCAATCTCTGCATCAATGATTTTCTTGGAACTGCTTTGCTTTCGAACCCTTTTTGCAGCGCCAGATGATAATTTGTCGAACAAAGAAGGGTTTTCCACGAGGCGAATGACAGCGTCTGCCATTGCTTTGTGGTCTTCGCCAGGCACTAATAGTCCTGATTCATCGTCAACAAATTCCGGAATTGCTGTAACACTCGTTGTGATTGGGACGAGTCCAGAGGACATTGCTTCATCACGTGATACCCCTTGGGAATCCATTCGTGTTGGGGTTAAAAAAACGCCATACTGTTTATGCAAATCAGCGATTTGTGCGTGGGATAGGAAACCCCTGTCGATGGTGATGTTGTCAAATTTATGCAAGGGCTCAATAATCTCATCAAACAATTTACCGTCTCCGACTATTTTGATCTCGAGTTGCTTGAAGATCTTTGTTTTCGATAATCTTAGTATAGCTTTTACTGTTAGATCGTTTGCGTATTTTCTTGAAGCAAACGGACGGATAGTGAGCAATTTAAGTCGTTGGACAGAATCTTTCTTTACGAAATTGAATTGTTCTGTGTCTATTGGGTTATGAATAATCTCGAATTTGTCATGTGGTATGATTACTCCAGTGTCTTCCATGACTTCATCAGCAAAATATTTTGAAACAAAAATCAGCTTAAGATTCAAAGGCATGTTCTTGAGAAGTGGTTTCCAGAAGTCCATTCTCTTGGAAGACTCTATTTTTGCTTTTACGATTTCATCCTCTGTTTCGTAATTAAATGTTCTACGATGCCATGGCTGAATTTCTGATCCGTGGACCCAAACTAAAATTTTCTTGTCATGAATCTTATTTTTGAGCACATCCCACATATGTTCATCGAGGAAGTGAACCAAAACCCTGTTGTGGGAATTTGTTGACAAGATGGTAGATAATGACTTCTTTCCGCCTGAGATTACACGAGTTCCTTCATATTCCCGATACGTGACTTTAGTGCCCTCTTTAAGAACAAAAACATCACAATGCAAGCCTTCGTTCCTATACTTCAAAACACGACTGTGAAGGAATCCATTGCGATATTTCTCATCATAACTTGGATAGTTGTTAGTCACCACAAGCGTTTGATTTCTTGTGATTATATCTGTTGGCGCCATGCTATGGTGGAAGAAATCGATGCTGTTAATCTCACAAGCACCTTGCTGGTACACTCGCAATGCCACTCTAATCTCTGATGTTTTATCAGGTAGTTCGAACGTAATATTTGAATTGGCTAATGACAGATCACTACCGATTTTATTGCGATTCTCATCATAAAAAATCACCGCTAACATCAAGCGCAAACCTGGGCTTGCGTCAAGATGTAATTTAACGATTGAATCTACAGCGCCGATGTCGTGGGGTGCTTGGAACTCACTCCAATAAAGATAAGTGTGTTCGCCTTGGTTGAGGTTGGAATGCAATAAGGTTTTTCCGTCTATAAAGCCGATGTTGACTCTTTCTTTTTCAATATCGCAAATTTGTTGGTATACCTCGGCCGAGGATAAATACATGCCTTTTGCGGTTTCGGATTGTCCCTCGATGGCTTCAGAACGCACTAACAATTGAGAATAATCAATTCCCATATCAAGGGTATTTTCCGAATTGAAAGGTTTGTTAAAACTTAACTTTGAAGGTACAATTTCGGAGTCATCAATAACGAACCCATCCATCTGAATGTGGCCTAATTGTGCCCATTTACGCAGATTTGGAATAACCGGTCTATTCATGATCAATTTTTTCGGTATTAAACTGGCAAAAATAGGTACCTCCGTTACAAATCTGTATTCAGAAATCTTTGCATCGCCCATTACCCCTTCATCGGCCTTGGTATCTATGAATTTAGATATCGCTTTATTTTCAACGTATTCCGTGGCATGACACAGATCAATGAGATAATTACTGCCGTATGAATACTCTGGATTCCACACAGATAGATATTGATGAGGCCCTAAGAATTCTTCGAAGAAATGAGATTCGATCTCATTGGTATTGTTTATTTTGTGCTCACTGAACGATTCGCTATCCCAGATTTCGTCGCTGAATAAGCGCAATTCAGTATGGTTCATTGTTTGGACTTCAAATTGATCAATGATTCTCTTTGCCTCTCTCTCGTTATCAATTTTACACACTACCAGGACAGAATCTGGCCTCCTTGGGGATCCTTGCAGACTGATTTTATTGACGATGTATTCAAACCGGTGTCTGTAGGTGTGGTCAGAGAAAACTTTCCTAAGGCCAGATAACCTGATGTATTTTCTTTGGTTTTCTGTGTAGCTGAGATATCTGGTTACAGTTCTTGTACCAGAGTCAGAAGAGAATACTATGTCCCCAAAGAATAGATCTACTCCTCGTGAATAATTACTGAATACATGCGTGTTTGAAGCAAGAAGTTCGAAAACTCTCCGAGCAAACATCGTGGGGGAATTCTTGATTGTATTGAGATTCATCCCGATATCATATCCTTTGTATGCAAGGTTGATGTCCTCAAAACTCAATGTACCAATAATATAGTTTTCAAAGGATTCAGGGAATGAATAATCAGGATTATCATCCAGATAGTTTCGATCATAAATATCCAGCTCAAGTTTTTCTAAAACACCATTCATGATGCTCTCCATGTCCTTATTTCTTTGAGCGTATTTCCTGTAATATGCTCCTGCAAAACACATCTTTGAGATTCGGTCAAATTCTTCGATTGGGTTATGTAGTTTAGGTTGGAATGCAAATGGGAGAAGGAAGATATTATCATTTGAAAGAATCTCTTTGTACCGAGGTATTGAATCTAAATCGGTTGTGAAGACATAATCAAACAATTGTGCAACGTTGAGGAAGGATTTGAAATGAACGGGATCTTCTTTATTCCAGAACACCGATGGAACGTTGTTTTTTTGGGCCCATTGCAGTATTTCAATCACTTCTCTATCGCCATGACCAACCTTGCTACCCCAAAGGTCGTCCTTCCCCCTCCAAGCACTTTCAAAAAACACGATATCAGGCTGAAATGACTCGAGTTGGTTTTGGTATTCGAACACATCCAGTTGGAGGAAATCAGCTTCGAATCGAAATGCAGAGTATGAGAAATTGTCCAACACACAGGCGACCTTTAGTTCTCGTAGAGTTGCAAATTTTCTCGTCACCATGGAAGATTTTGATTTTCGAGTGAATTCGATAAATTCAGATTTCCTTTTCATTTCTTTTTCAGGGGCCTTCCTAGTTTCAGTTTCCTCTTTGGCATGCTTCATCATTTGCGATTGTATTTTGATTTTCCAAGGCGATGGCCCAACGAGATCTAGTATTGCCCGACAATTGGTCTCCATGCCTTTCTTCATTAGGATTGGGGCTAAGGTTTTGACGGCTCTCGAATCGGGTATATTCTGTATGTTTGCCTCGCCATACCCGATGGCTAGGTTTTCATTCAGTTTGGCAATGCTTCTCAAACTCGCAACGAAAAAATTGCTGGCATCTTTCCTTTTTTTCTTGGAGAGTAAGTATTTGATTCCTTCTTGAAAATCAAGTATTATATCCTCGTTCACGGAAGATATCTTGCTTTGTAGTGACTTTTGGATGGTAGCAAGATCAACAGGTCTTTTCATACAGTCTCTTATCTCTGGCCTGTAGGATAATCTTCGAGGTATACGATGTCGGAGCAATCCCTTCCTCTCAAGTACCTTTTTAATTTGATTGAGCATGTCCACACTTCCCTAATCGCCCTTTTTAGCTTCGGAAAGCTCGTGATATCGATCTAAAACATCCTCGATGTTTTCTGAAATAATGTCAATTTTACCATCTGAAAAACAGGCAGCCCGGTCACATAGGTCTCGGAGTGTAGCCTCACTGTGAGAAACTAACACAACAGTAGTGTCCCCTTTCACCATATTGATGATTCTTCTCTTCGATTTTTCTCTGAATGCAGAATCTCCTACTGCAAGCACTTCGTCGATGAGAAGAATCTCGGGTTCTAAATGAGAGGCGATCGAAAAGGCCAACCTTGATCTCATGCCGGAGGAGTAGGTTCTAAGCGGTCGTTCTATGAATGCCTCAATTCCGGAGAATCCAATAATTGACCCTTCAAGTTCATTTATTTCCATTTTCGATAGCCCGTAGATACTTGCGCTCAGACGAATATTTTCTCTCCCAGTAAGATTGCGTTGGAAGCCTGCCCCTAAGCCCGCCAATAAAACTACTCTACCTTTGATATTTAATACGCCTTTATCGGGTGCGTAAATCCCTGCCATCATTCGTAAAATTGTGCTTTTCCCTGCGCCATTTGGGCCGATTACGCCAAAAACCTCGCCTTTTAAAATGGTCAGCGACACACTGTCTAACGCTCGGAAGTATTCACTGCGATTCGCTTTGATTCTTCCAGTAATTAATTCCTTGAACATTTTAGCGCCTGATTTAATCGTTGGAAAATTGAGAGACACCTTCTCGAGGGTTATAGAGGTCTCATTTGTCAAAGGAATTTCACCGCCTTTTTCTCAAATCGGATAAACACAGCTGTACCAAACAAGAAAACTATACCCGAAACAAGAATTGATCTGTAAATGGCGCTTGCATAGAGCACGCCCAAGTCACCCGTGACTCCTGCACGCGCCATCTCGATGTAAACCGCCAATGGATTATAAAAGTAAAGTTCGAGATATTCAGGGGGAATTATTTCAGCTCCAAAGAAAACACCCGACAAGAAAAATCCAGCCCTAACGATTAGGTCGATAACTTGCTTCAAGTCTCGAAGCCGAACCTGTATCACAGAGGCAATCATGCCGAGGCCTTGTCCAAAGAGGACAGAACATATCATTGAGACAGGCAATAAAAATATTAGTCCAGTCGGTGATATCGATTCGTATATCATGTATGGAATCACAATCAATATACTTAGGCACAGGCTGATGAATCTGAATCCCCCGATAGCGACGTGGAAAATTTCTCGGGGAAAGTATACTTGTTGGATTAATGATGAGTTTTGAATCAAACAATTTGTACAACTGTTCAGTGTTTTAGCAAATGAATTGAAAATCAGAATACCAATCATAATCTTCAATGGGAGTAATGTGTCTGTACTACCGCGTAGTATGATGAATACCATGAAGAATATTCCGGTCAGAGCAAGCGGTTCTAGCAAAGACCACAAATATCCAAGAAAGTGACCATGATAATTCACCTTGAAGTCCCTTGAGATGAGGTTGCGAATGAGGTTTTTTCTCTTCCACACATTCCTCATCATTCTATAGGGGCCGAGAAAGAAAGGTGTCTCGCCTTCCAATATAACTGTCGGGCCCTCATACTCCATATGCTCTCGTCGCAAGATAGGTTCTTGAATCCTACCTCCGCAGAGGTAGGAATTTTGCCCTTTCCAAGTTGATGACTAGAACAACGACCACCTGTTATGGTTGT
>CALBJF010000034.1 GCA_937892665.1 uncultured euryarchaeote
GCTTATCAAATTACCACCTGCGCAATCAATAGAAACGCGAAGACTCTACTCTTTCGCAAGAACTTGAATGGAAGCGTCTTGGCCGCTCCTCAGGGTTCATCTCGTCAGATGTTCTTCAAAGACGGGTTTGTTGATGCAATGAACGCCCATCGGCCAACGTCGTACTTACCCAGGCAAATGTTTCTGCGTCTTTTCGTTTCTTTTCTGGATCTCTTTTTTCCAATGTTCTCAAAGTCATAGCGAGGCGATGATTTCCTTTGAACGACGCTTTATGGCGTTCAAAATACGCCCAATACATCGATGAAATAGGGCAGGTTTTCGTTGGGTGGAATTGACATGACGAGCAAAAATCCCCCATCTTCTTGATGTATGGAGTTCCTGAAATGTAGGGTTTCGTCATCATTGCATCGCCGAGAGAGAAAGTACCCATACCCAAGACATTTGGTTCAACGACCCAATCAAAAGCATCAACAAAACCAGCATGGAACCAATCGGTTAATTCCCTCGGCTCAATATCCAGAAGTTGAGCAAGATTACTCAGTACCATCAGGCGAGGTATGTGATGTGTCCATGCTTCATCCATCACAGATTCTACGGCCCAATCGAGACAATCAAGGCCACTCTTTTCACCCCAATACGCCATTGGTAACGAACGTGTTTGATTGAGATGATTTGGATGAGATTCTTCATCTGATGAAGGAGTGCTTGTCCAGTTCGCTTGTCGGCTCTTGGGTTTGGTTTTCTTCACATCAATTGTCCTAAATCCATCAGTAATTTCGTGAATATGGTGGACGTATTCTCGCCAAATCATTTGTCGGAGAAATCCTTCTTTTGAATTCAAAGGAATGTCTGCTGCAAGGACAAGATTAACCACATGTTGCGGCATGATGCGATGAAGGTTCATTGACGAGGCGAGACGTGAATGGAAGAGTCCTCGGCTTTGTTTGCTCATCGCATCCTCATAGTGCCCAAAATGTTCCAGAATTGATGTTGTAAAATCGAGAGCTTGTTCATGATCTAATGCCGAAGTCGGAAGATGGTCAAGTCGTGCATCTCCTGGATGCTCTGCATAGAGTGTATTCACGAGAGACAGAACTTCCTGATCGATGGAATCAACCTCGTAAACAGGTGCTGGCGGAGGCGTATGCTCACCTTTCCAAGGATGGCGGTTGTCCCCATCATGACTAAATTTCCCCCCATATGGAGCATCATCTTCCATGAGCCAGCCTGTTTTCTTACGAACATTTCGATAAAATCGATCCATTCGAAAAGGTGGTTCAGTACCAACCGTTGAGGTAAACCATTCTTGGGGCGTTAACCAACCTGGATGTTCGTGTACGTTAATCCGCCCTTCATCGACCAAGGGTTTGAGGGTCATTCGAAGTTCTCGTTCTGCTGGTTTGAACATATTGATTGTTCCAATTTCCTGAAGAATTCCATTTAGAGCTTCATCGTATTGTACGGTTGTTGTGAAATGCAAGACGGGAATATTCTCTGATTGAACTTCAAGTGCAAAATGGCGAAGATTGGAGAGAAGAAAACTCAACTTTTGTTTGTGATACGGCCTTCTTTTACCTTGTTCCTCGCTTTCAATAAGGATGATTCCGTACGATTCCTTGCCTTCAAAAAAGGCCAGATTAAGTTGATCATACGGAAGGAACCACCATGATTCAGCATCCTTTTCTGAATCGTCTCTAAAGAGTGAAGAGAACGCTCCATCACCTGAAGTAGTTCTCCTCCAAGTCATATCCTGACCTGGCACAAGGAGCCTATAACCTCCTGTCTGATGCCATATGAAAAAGACAAATTGATGATGTGGGATATCTTGGGTCCAACATGGATGCTGTCCTAGTCGTCGTTGTTATGTTTGCAACGCTTCTAGCTGCAGCATTAACAGTTCCAGCAGGTTTTGGACTTGCAACAATGCTGACGCCAGTCATGTTGTTGTGGCTTGACCCACATCTTGCAATTGCTGCAGTTGCTATCATACATGCTGCACACAATGGTTGGAAATTGGTCTTACTCAAAACCCATCTCGATGTTACGGCGGTGAAACGATATGGTTGGGCTATGGTTTTGGGGGCATTGATTGGGGCTTCAATGAGCACAAGTATTGATCAGAAACCCTTGCTAATCGTTGTAGGATTTGCACTCATCCTCTTGCCTCTTTTATCCGCTACGGAGCGATGGACTTCCTATCGATTGCCTGAGGCTGAAGATAGATGGGGCGGATTTGGTTCTGGACTTATGGGAGGATTAACGGGGCACCAAGGAGCCTTGCGGGCAATGTTCCTCCAAAAGCGATTGCCGGATAAGACTGCATATGCAGCAACCGCCGCACTTCTTGCATTGATTGTTGACCTCTCCCGCTTACCTGTTTATCTTTATTCAGATGGCGCAGACCTCGTCGAATACTTACCGCTAATCGGCGGATCTGTTCTCTGCGCAATTATCGGCGTTCATCTTGGAAAGCGATGGCTCATTCGATGGAAGAAGACGCATATTCGAACAATGATTCTTTACGGAATCGTTGCTTCAGGTTTCTTGTACATCATCGAAGGATTCAGGATGTAATCCCCATTAATGAAATATGAACATAATCCGCTTTCTATGCAATGCAGGTTATCTGTTTATATGACTTGGAATTTAGTTGGTATCGATGAAAGGCGACATATATCATTCCGAACCCATGGCGAATTTCCTACAAGTAGCGAGATATATTGTCGCAGGGATTTTGATAATATTGTCTTCTTGGGTCTTTTTGAACAATGTTTTTTCCGACTTATTGATGGATGGCGAGGGCGGCGCTATTCATTACCTGTACACATTCGTTGGCTATGGAATGGCACTGCTTGTCTTCATGATGACCCCTTCTGGTTTTGTGGAGAGAGGTGATTAAAATGGCGAAATCAATTCTTATCGGATTGCCTTCTGAAACAAAGTGGGTTGTTTTCGCTCGATGGATTATTGCCCCTGGACTTTTACTTTGGGCCACGTTATACATCATGGGATGGTGGATGGAGGATGACGAAATGATGCAATTCAATTGTTTCAATCTGATGGCGTTCCTTGGGTTTGCAATAGCCTTAATGTTGGTATTATTCAATCCAATGAGAACAGTTGTGGTCTCGGACGATGAATGATTTAAATTTCATTATCCGCACACAATATTCTTTCTAAATTAAGACGTCACGTTGTCATTCAAATCAAGAATTACTGGGGCATGGTCTGAGATATCGAGACCACCTTGGCGATCGATTCGAATCGATTCAATAAATGGCATAAGGGCTTCATTTCCAAGCATGTAATCAATTCTCCATCCGCGGTCTTTTGCTCTGGCTTGACCTCTATTCGACCACCAAGAGTAGAGTTTCACACCTTCTCCAACATCTTCTCGGAAGAGGTCGTGCCATCCTTCTGCAAGTAAATCTGAGAACCATTTTCGCTCTTGTGGAAGGAAACCGCTCGACTTCGCATTTCCTTTAGCGTTCCAAATATCGTCTTCCGTGTGTGCGATGTTTAAATCTCCAACAACAAGGACAGGGGTGCTGAGTTGAAGATAAGGCTCTAGCCATGTCCGCCATTCATCCATCCATTGCTCTTTGAAGCGTTGACGTTCGTCCTTGTTGGAACCACTTGGGAGATAGGTGTTAATGCATGTTAGATTCCCATGCTTTGTTACAATGATTCTTCCTTCTGAATCGTTTGAATCGATTGAACTAATCATTCCTCGGCGCTCTTCGATCATGTCAATACTTGAGAGAGTTGCAACACCCGAATAGCCTTTCTTTTCTGCTGGATGGAGGATTGCTTGGTGTGTACTCGGCCAATTCCAACCTTTCGGAAACTGTTCTTCGAGAACGCGTGTTTCCTGAAGCATCCAGATTTCTGCATCAACAGATTCAAACCATCCATCAATCCCTTTTCGGATAGCTGCCCGAAGGCCATTTACGTTCCATGTAACGACGCGCATGACTCTTCCAAGAGAACTGGGCTTTTCATTTTTGAAGTGGAATTGAAGCAATTGATTCTGCCGCAAGGCGAGCAGATGCAACAGCCCCGTCCGAAAGAATGTGTTCGCTTTCAACCCAAGCGCCAGCGAGCAGAATCCCTTTTTTGGCAATACTATCATGTGAAGGGCGAGTGCCTAGAACGGCAACTGTGACTTGTTCTTGTCTTCGATCATGAAGGATATGCGATCTCCATCCAGGAGCTCGCTCATCGAGAAATGCATCCAACATATCCATGCGTTGCTCCTTTGGTTTATCTGAAAAACAGATCGCGGAAAGGAGAGATCCTGACGGAACAGTACCTGGATGAATCTGTCTCATATCGAACAAGCCAATTGAATTCTTGATATCGAGAATGGCTTGCTTATCTCCAAGTGGAGTTGAATCGAGTGCAACATCAATCGTTGATGCTTTCAACGATTCACAATCAGGTATAGTTGGAAGAAGTTGCTTTGATTTTCTGTAGCCACAGGCGAGGATAATCACATCGGTTTCAATGTGGCGTCCATCGGCAAGGTGGACTTTATTTCGCTCAACTTGCGTTACCTTCGCACCTGTTTCAATCGGCACGCCTACTTCGTCGAGCGTTACGGCAAGACGCCCGATTAGCCCGGACCAGCCTTCCTTTAGTCCAAGCAATTTACTTCGAAGAAGAGCTTTACTTCGTAGTTCACTCCCCATTCCCCAAGAAGCGAATTGTTCTGCAGCCCGAATGGATGGGTGTGCTATCTGGTATTTTCGAACTGCTCTTCGATACAACACAGCGTCAATCATCGGCGAACGGGGTTGCATCATTCCCTGGCCAACGAGTTCAATTCGATGGGGACGTAATGGAAGAGTCGAGGGTTTCATTCGACTAATCTTCAACACCAAACGGTGCAGGGGTCCTTTCTTTAGCAAGAAATGAGGACCGAACCCAATAGGAAATTCATCTCGAAGTTCGCTTGATGCCCGCCCTCCTATGGTTGGACGTTGGTCGAGTACGACAACGTGGTGACCGCGAACAGAGGCTTCCATCGCAGTTGCAAGGCCTGCAAGTCCTGCGCCGATGACAATGACTCTGGCCATGTCTTTGCTATGCTTTCCCCCTCATCAATCCCTCGCGGATAAACAGGTTGCTTGAAGTCCTTCGATGCATAGCG
The DNA here is from genome assembly GCA_937892665.1 of uncultured euryarchaeote. Classification (GTDB taxonomy): domain Archaea; phylum Thermoplasmatota; class Poseidoniia; order Poseidoniales; family Poseidoniaceae; genus MGIIa-L2. The sequence goes on from CALBJF010000034.1 coordinate 5,153, forward strand.
CTGGTCATGGGCGAGCGAACATCCCTGCCTCATGACCGTGGCCACCTCTTGTGGACCGCTGAAGATGGACCAAGCAGATTACTCACAGGAAGCATGGACCGTTGGGTTACTGCTGTTCTTGGCGACGACGGTATTGATGGTCCATTGATGGGTTTTGGGGATAAGAAGACTGCCAAAGTCATGGCAAGATCTACGGGGACTGTTGCTGGAGCTGCGGTGATTGACTACATGTTGCAAATCTGGGCACCTGGCCTCAATGCTTCGTGGCGTGCTGGCGATGGTAGGAGAGTCAGTGAGGGCGATACCATTGTCGAACTCCATGGCGATACTGAGTCGCTTCTGAGAATGGAACGTTCAGTGTTGAATATTCTCGGCCAATTATCCGGTATTGCAACAGAGTCTGCCAAGTGGGCTCAAGTCGCTTCTGGACAAGTCGCTGCAACTCGAAAAACTGTCTGGGGTTTATTGGACAAATGGGCGGTTCATCTTGGCGGTGGACTCACCCATCGACTCAACAAAGATGATGCAAAAATGATCAAGGAAAATGATCTTGCATCGCTTGGAAGTGAAGCATTGCACTCTATTGTATCGGTTCTTACAGATACCGATCTAGAAGAGTGTGGAGCGTTCCTTGAACTTGAAGTTACGAACGAGAAAGAAGCAATCATTGCTGCATCAACTTGGAAGCAAAGAACCGATGGTAATGATGCCCCTCCTCTTGTCCTCATGCTGGACAACTTCGGCCCAGAGCGTTGCAAAGAAATGGTTGCAGAAATGGTTGAAATGGATTTACGCGATTCTGTCGTTCTTGAAGCAAGTGGAAACATTGTCTTTGGGGACTTAGAAGAATGGAGAGAATGTGGGGTTGATGTACTGTCAACCAGTGCGGTGAATCGTGGCGTTTCTCCAATGGATATGAGTATGCTCATCGACCTAGACTGAGGTGGACATATGGAGCATGCAGCTGATCCAAGCCACCCACGTTATCGTTCGTTACTAATGCGACATCGTCTTGAAGTTGCAGCAGCAAAGGGGATGCTTGCAGATTCTGCTCTAATCGCTCATGGTCGAGGTGAGGCCTACGATTATCTGATTGGAGAACAAACCATAGCAAGCGCTGATTTTGCTGCTAAAGTGGCGCTTCGATGCTTGAAGGAAGCCACACATCCTGTTCTTTCTCTTAATGGAAATGTTGTTGCCTTAGCCGGTGATGAAATACTGCAGTTGGCACATTTACTTGAGTGCCCTGTGGAAGTCAATATTTTCTACAGAACGCCTGAACGTATGGCTGCTCTATTATCTGATTTGGATGAGCGAAACAAACGACTTGGTTTGAAGGTTAAAATTCTTGGAGCGAACCCTGATGCTGTAATTCCTGGTTTGAAAGGTCCAAGAGCAAAATGTGAATCAAAGGGGATTCTGCAATCCGATGTTCTACTCGTCCCTCTCGAAGATGGGGATCGTTGTCA
>CALBJF010000035.1 GCA_937892665.1 uncultured euryarchaeote
AATTGACTTCGCCCATGCATGGGGGTTGTGAGGGTTTTTTATGATGATTTCGGGCGCCCTAAAAATACAATTTTTGATAGGATAGGGGCTCTGTATTTCCATCAGGCAATCAAACTGCGTCCACTGAAAGGGAAGTTCGAACGCTCAATAGGTGAGTTGAACATCGGAATTTGTCGCAAGTGCCATACGAATATCATCTCAACAGCATGTCTTGATGGTTATGGCTAGTGCACTACAACTTTCTTCAAACTCTATAAATATTGGAAATCTGAGGGGCAGGGATGAGTGGCTGGCATGCTCCTAAGTGTGGAGTCGAAAAAACGACTCACATGCCAACGATCGCCGTCATTGTAGCTACATGTGACCGGCCGGAATTACTGAAATCACGTTCCATTCCGTCCATTCTCAACCAATCTCTCGCCCCGGACTTCTTAATCATCGTTGATGACTCAAACACTACAAAAAATCAACGAGAGAACGCAGCCTATGTCAAATCACTTCAAGCCGATGGGACAATAATTTCTCTTCTTCGTAATCGACTGACTCCGGGGGCAAGCGGCGCATGGAATACAGGGATTGATTGGGTTTTCGAACAGACCTTGTCACCGGAAGATACCTTTCTTGCCATTCTTGACGACGATGATTCGTGGGACCCAATGTACCTTGAAAAGTGCATCCAAAAAGTGGCATCTGGACCTTATGACCTCGTCGCAGCCGACCTATTAAGAATTGAAAAACTAGGAGCCCTACCACTCGAAGGCCCAGGGCCTTCGTCACTAAATGAGAACGACTTTCTTGTTGGCAATCCAGGAGTACAAGCTTCCAATATATTCCTACGTTTGAGCATAATGCTCATGGCGGGTTGCTTTGATGAATCTTTACGCAGCAGCACAGACCGTGACCTTTGCATCCGGCTAGCCGATCTTTCTATAGTCCGATTCGCACGACTTCCCGAACCACTCGTTTACCACTATGCCGAGCCAGAACGAAACCGTCTCACAACCCGGGGGTCGGAAACTAAAATCTCAGGGCTTGATACTTTTTGGAGGAAGTACAATGGGAGGATGACTCCTTTTCAGCGCCAGGCCTTCAGTGAACGGGCCGTCGAACTCTTTCATTGGCAAGCTCCATCTAAAGCCAGCGCATTTTCTGAGACCCTCCCAATATCTCGCAGTCACGAACTCAGTTCCTACGCAACTCCATGGAAGGCGCCTGAACCACCTGCTCATGCTCCTTTCCGCATTGTTATCGGTGTAATTACCTCAGAACCAGAAACCGTATGGCCACTCCTAAAGAGCGTCGCAGTGCTAGGTATCAACGCCAAAGTGATGATTCTGGACAACGGATGCCCTTTGGGCGAACTCGAGCGGGTGACCTCAAAAGCTGGAAGACTCGGACTCAATGCCTCTGTGTTCGATATACCACGTCAGCAGCGTGACTCTGAGAGTGGACTCTTCGGGGACATGTTCACCAACCGTCCACTCGAGCAAGTGGGTATAGCACAGGCTCGGACAATGATACAAAGGTATCTCGGGCGGGAAATAACTGGAGACAAAACAGCCGTCGGCTGGTTACTTGACGATGACATGCGTGTTGATTCACGTGCCAAAAAATACCTCCGTTGGCTCCCATCTTTGCGCGAAAGTGGGGTCGACATCGTCCTTGGCAGCTACGAAGGCTCTTCACCAAACCCTCCACTCAACGGTTTGCGCGTGCAACTTGTTGATCTTCTCCACAATATCAGATGGTTGAAAGGACTACCTCCGGAACAATTGTTACCAGACCGATCTGAGGAAAACCAGCGTGCTCGGCGTGAATATCCTGATTATTATTACGACCTCTCTCGGAAACATACCGCACACCTAGAACAAATACATTGGATCGAACCAAGCAAACCAAGCGAGACAGTTAAGCAGGCAGAGTCTCGACTTCTCCGCGATGCTAACAGATTGATGGAGGGCGTACCACTTACCAGGCCGCTTTCTGCAAACACCCCAATCGACCCTCTCCAAGAGGCACGACACTCGGTGAATCGTGGAGGTTGCACCTTCGTGCTCAATCCGAATGCTCTAAACCTCACACCGAATATAATCATTCAAATTAATGGGCGCGAAGCAAGACGTTCTGACATGCTTTGGGCAATTGTGAATCGCTATTATCGTAAATTCGTAGTGAAAGCAGTCGGATTTCCCGTTGACCATGTCGCTCGAAAATCAACCGCATCTGGTTTTAACCTTGTTAAAGTGCAAGGCGAGATAGTCGGATCCGCTATGTACGCAGGCCTCACTCGTTTTCTTGATACGAACCCCACACACTCCCTTGCTTTTACTGATGGAGAACTCATTGAGGTACAGAATCAATGTGTGGAACAACTTCACGAGCGTCTCAACCGGCTGGAAAAAAGTTTGTTCAGAATTCGCGGACTATTCGAATCCCTAAAGGTAACTTCCGTAGCACAAGATTTACTTCCGCTGCTGAGCCAGTTAGAACAGTGGTTCAACGAAGGTAATTGGAACGCTCTACGAAATGGTGTGACCTCGCATAGCGCATCTGAATTGCGTTTATTCTTGGGCTCGCTACGGAAAGTCTCTGACAACTATGCTGCCGCCGATAATGGACTCGTATGAGATTTCGTCGGCCGCACCCTTAAGTGAGAGGCTCTCAACATTTACGTTCGGGGCCTTACTATGAACTCTGTCCGTAACTGGTGTACTCTACCGACTCCTATGGGAGTCTTTCGAATGTATGACGCAGGTGACGAGAATGTACGGATCATCACAATGGGAGATCTCGATCACCAAGGCGATAATCCACTGCTACGAATTCATTCGTCTTGTCTTGCCTCTGAAGTCTTTGCCGCCCAAGATTGCGACTGCGCTGACCAACTCCGGGAATCTATGAAATTCATCGCTACTGAGGGAAATGGGATCATCATTCATCTTCACCAAGAGGGACGTGGACAAGGTCTGTCCGAGAAAATTCGCGCCGTACGCCTCATGGAATCAGATTCCCTAGACACCGTCCAATCATTCGAGCACCTAGGATTGGAACAAGACATCCGAACCTACGAATCAGCGGTCAAGTGGCTGAAATCACTTGATATAACTGCTGTACGTCTTATATCGAACAACCCTCGAAAGCGTCATTATCTTGAGATCAACAACATCAGTGTATCGAGCGTTAACACTCACCCCAATGTACGTCCAGAGAATAAGGACTACCTCTACACCAAGATGCACAAACTAGGCCACCTCCTCCCACTCGATGAGCAACAAAAAAAGAACGCCGAGATTCCATTCTATCACTCAGACCAACCCGGTGGATACCTTTCCAATTTCTCTCTCCATAGCGTCTTTCTCAGAGGTATGAGTTGGAGGACCGTCGAACATTATTACCAGGCGCAGAAGTTCTCCGATAACAATCTCCAACAAAGAATTCGGCTGTCAGCAACACCAACTCTTGCTAAATCAATCGCCAAAGTACATCAATCAGAGCGAATATCTGATTGGGAGTCTCAAAAGGAAAGTGTGATGCTTGCAGCGCTACGCGCTAAATTTCTTCAGCACCCCGAATTAGGGGACCTCTTGAAAGATACAGGCGCTCGCCGTCTCGTCGAACTTACAGATAATGACGATTATTGGGGCGAAACAAATGATGGAAGCGGCCTCAACCGTCTCGGCGTATTGCTGATGAAAGTCCGCTCCGAACTACAAGTTCAGTAGGTATCAGAATGTGCGGAATCCTCTTCATGACAGGACCTGACGCTGAGCAGCAAGTCCGGATACTTCTTCCGCGCCTTGCACACCGTGGCCCAGATGATAGGCAAATCAGGGTAACTCAAGCAGGGGCTCTGGGTTTCGTTCGTCTTGCGATTAATGGTGATCTTGAATCTGGCGCTCAGCCATACAATTGCGGTCCTCTGGTAGGGGCATTTAACGGCGAAATATACAACCAACACGATCTGATAGCAACATATGGCCTCTCACAAATATCATGCGATACCCATGTCGTCCTGCCGTTGCTGCAAAGACTTCAACATGAGGTACTCGATGCTCTTGATGGTTTCTATTCCGGCGTAATTTTAAATGAAATTACGGGCGAGATATTGTGCATGAGAGACCACTTAGGCAAGAAGCCACTCTTTGTCGGTCGTTCGGGGCCACGGGTATTTATCACAAGCGAACTGAAGGCTCTGAAACACGTCGACCATTTCACTACAATCCCACTTGGTCTTTCTTCTGTTGATCCTCAAACTGGCGAAATTAAAGTTCTCGCGGAGCACTCTGCCGTCGAAATTGATGATCACCTCTCTAATATATTCCGTGAGGCTGTAATCAAACGACTACCTGCCCCAGAACAACCCGTTGGTGTATTTCTCAGTGGTGGGCTTGACAGTTCCCTCGTCGCTGCTGTTGTTTCGGAACATCGACCAGACGCGACCTACTTCACACTCGGCAGCTCAGATGACAGAAAGGCAGTAAAGACTGTTGTTCAGGCTCTCAAGCTCCGTGATGTTCGTGAGGTGCGCCTCCCTTCCATCGATGAGATCCCCTCTCTGATTCGACATGTCATCTGGGCTACAGAGAGTTTTAATCCGTCAATAATTAGCAATGGCTTAGGAACCTTCGTCCTCTCAGAGGCCGTCCGTGAGGCGGGTATCAAGGTCGTTCTTGGCGGCGAGGGCGCTGACGAATTCTTTGGAGGATACCATTACTTCTCGAGCCAGAATTCCATGTGGAAGGAAATCCGGGATCAACTTATTCAAGACATGCCGAATACAGAATTACGAAGACTGGACCTAGCGTCAATGGCCCACAGCATAGAGGTGCGTTGCCCCTTCCTCGACCGCCGGCTCCGCGCACTTTCAGACACTCTCGCCTTCGAACAAATGTACGATGGTTCGGATAACAAGGTTCTCCTCCGTCAAATGTTCGCTGGCGTTCTCCCGAATGACATTCTTTGGCGCCGAAAGACATCACTGGATGTGGGGAGTGGTATTCGTAGTTTAGTCACCCATCATCTCCGCCGTGATGGACTCACTGAGCGAGAAGCCCTTCGTGGAGTTTGGGCTGGGCTTTTTTCATTTGATTCAGAAGCCCCTTACTTTTCGTCATATCCGGTGTTTGACGTTGCAATTGACCTGCGCGGGGAGGTGCATCGATGACTGGAATGAATGAAGTTCTGGCCCTAATGGAACGGGCGTTTAGAGATGAGCCATTCCATAATCTAAACATGTTGTATGGCGATGCAGTTGGGAGCCAGGTACCGGGCGGTACATGCTCCGACAAGGCCCTTTCATTCGTGCTCGCAGCACGAGATGCCGAACTCAATGCTACATTGTGTACCGCATTCATAGGCGGAGACGAAATCCACAGACTTGCTCGTTTGATTATCGATGGGCGAGTTTACTTCGCAGACGTTGGAAATGGTTGGCCGTCGCTTCTCCCCTATCCAGCAGATGAAGCAATCAAGTACGAACGCTTCGGGATGACTTTTCGTACGCAAGTCCATGACGACCGCCTTAGGGTGTTCCATCGGAAGGATGGAAAAGAATACCTCCAGATGGAAATTATGCTTGCTTTGCGCCCAGAGGGGGAAATCATCGCCGAAATCAAGAACCGGTTCAATTCGGGAATCATCTATCCATTCCAAAATCGGATGCGATTCTCAGCAATTGTTGACGACCAGTTCCGATTCCTCCGAGATAACAAGTTGGTCATTTATGGGGAATCGGGACTGCAAAGAACCATCCTGGTTTCTGAACTCGATTTAGAAAAATCAATTCACCGATACTTTAGACAGGCCGTTGACTTCTCACCGACCATGGAGGGAAAATGATGTCTGAAAAAATACTCGTAACTGGAGCCGCAGGCTTCATTGGATATCATACAGCACAACGCTTACTCAAGCGGGGTGATCATGTCGTTGGAATCGATGACTTGAACGAAAATTATGACGTACAACTGAAGAAAGACCGCCTTGAATTGCTTCAAGCTAATCCTATGTTTACATTCCTTAAGGTCTCCATTGAAGACCGTGAGAGCCTCTCTAAAGTGCTAACTGAGGGACGCTTTGACAGCGTCATCCACCTTGCCGGCCAAGCCGGTGTACGAGGACCAGCCAGTGAATCCCACCGATATGTAACGAGCAACCTTGTGGGTTTTGGCAATGTGCTGGACTGCTGCCGAAGCAATGAGGTGCAGCACCTTGTTTACGCATCATCAAGTTCGGTTTATGGTAATGAGGCGGTGGCTCCATTCTCAGCCCACCACAGTGCCGATCACCCCCAAAGCCTGTATGCCGCGACAAAACGTGCCAACGAGCTCCTGGCTCACAGTTACAGCCACTGCTACCAATTACCAACCACTGGATTGCGCTTCTTCACAGTTTATGGTCCGTGGGGCAGGCCTGATATGGCAGTTTACAAGTTCACGAGAGATATTTTGAATGGAGAACCGATTGAGGTTTATGGCGATGGGGAACTTATTCGAGACTTTACGTACGTGGCTGACGTAACAGACGCCATCGTCCGTGTACTCGATGCCCCTCCCACAAACGGTTTCGAAGGAGATATCAGTCCTGCAAAGAGTCATGCCCCATATAGAATATTCAATGTAGGCAACGGCAATCCCTATGTGGTGAATGATCTCGTGAAGATTATCGAGAAAGCAGTGGGGCGAAAGGCGCTGATTATCTACAAGCCTTGCCATCTTGCGGATGTGCAGGTCACCCACGCAGATATTCATGACCTGAAGGATACCTTTGGATTCAGACCACGCACAGATCTAAGCGAAGGCTTTGATCAGTTCCTCGAATGGTTCCAAGCATACCACGATTAAAACCGCAATCCTTCAAAATATCATTAGGCAAATGAAAATGTTTCTTGGAAGAGCGCCCAAGCCAATATTGGACATACTGAGATACATGAAGGGCCCTTACGGATAATTCGAAATCCTTATTCGAGAACGGAGTCCCAAACCGGTGGATTATCAGCAGATACCATGCTGTGAAGGAATGGAGTGGAATAATGGACCAAGGTATTTGATCGAGAGTTTACCGCTGTTGTGGATCAAGTGATAGAAAGTGAAGTGGGAAAAGAGAGATGGCCAATGGAACCACGATGACCCTGATTATTGGATGTATAATCACCGTTGCAGTTGTAATTTGTTTTGTTTCATTATTGAACAGTCTTGATAATTAGAGAGACAATTATTCTATTGAATAAGGCACGTTACTGGATGAGTCCTCCCCATAGCGTGGTATTTTGGTGATTTAAGGATTCCAATCAAACTATGAAGTTGGAAAAACGACTAAAAGCCAAAACCTGCCCATCGGAGCATGGAAGCAAATGAGTGTTTCATCGCAAGCGTCGGCAAAGACTGGCATAAAA
>CALBJF010000036.1 GCA_937892665.1 uncultured euryarchaeote
AGACTTCCCTTCCTGGTGAAGATATCCTCAGTGCAAGTGGGCTCGAATCGATGACTGTTCGAACCCTTGCAAACAGATTGGAACCACACAGTGGACGAATCGATCGATGGACGCATTCGATGAGTGAACTCAGTCCATCAACCTACAACGCTCGCTTAGCCGCTGCTCGCCACATCATCAAATGGCTCGGGCATCGATGGCCAGACCATTTGGTTCGAGCCCGTACTGGACGGAAACTTCCACGAACGCTCTCTCGACGTGAATTGACATCGGTTATCGAAGCAGCCAACACATCTGAGAATGCTATTGCATCCGTTGTTGTTACCGTTCTTCTCGATACGGGTATGCGCGTTTCAGAAATATGCAATCTCAACCTTGCAGATTTGGAAATGGAAGGATTGCATGCAAAAGTCTTGGGTGGAAAGGGCGACAAAGATCGAATCGTCTTGTTTACACAACGAACCAAGGAATGCATTGACGCCTATCTTCCGATACGATCCTCTCGACTTCGAGAAGAAGATCAAGCCTTCTTACTCAATTCAGCAGGACGTCGATTACAACCGAGAGGCGTTCAGAGATTGATGGATCAACTGGCTGAGGAGGCTGCTATTCCAAAGGGTCGATTGACACCCCACGTTCTTCGCCACAACTTCGCAACAGGCTTGCTTGAACGCGGTGCTGATTTGGTTACAATCCAACGTTTACTTGGCCACACCAGCATTGCAACAACCCGTGTCTATCTCGATATCTCCGACCAAACATTGCGAGAAGTCTACCATCGTGCACAATCGATGCGTCAAACGATCAGTGAGAGTAGTCGTGTTGATGAACATCTTGTGGATGAACAAGGTGGAACACAAACGTTCGGCATTGATATTTCACGAATGTGATCGCTTACGTTTCTCGATCGATTCAGGACCCGCCCAATCACGAGCAGGCATGACACCTTGCCCGGAATGTCCTTCAATCGGACAAAATTTACCGCTTCTACAACGGGAACAGTTTCCTTTAGGTGGAAGTTCAACCGTCTTACGCAGACGACCATACTTCCTTCGAGGCATACCGTCCAGTCAGTCGAGACGGCTTTACAATGTAACGGTGAAATCAGTTCAACCTTTGCGGAACCAAGGCATATCGGCAACACTTCGTGGAACCTTCAGCGTCTTTCCTTTACGGCCATCTTTGGCTTTCTCGGTCTTGACTTGCTGAGTACCTTTTGTTTTCTCAACAACTTTTTCTGCAACTTTCTTGCTAGCAGCGGTTGCTTTCGATGCAGCGCCTTTGGCCTTTGACTTGGTTTTGGAAGCAGTTGATTTCACAGCAGCCTTCGCCTTGGAAGCCGTTTTCTTTGCAGATGATGTCGCTTTCTTAGCGGTGGACTTTGCCTTATGTTTCGCAACCGCTGCTGCAAGTTTTGCAGCTCCCGGAGCGTTCATTCCAGCCTTTTCTAGACCGGCTTTTCCAGCCTTGGCGATCTTAACAGCAGTGGTTAATCCAGCTGCTTGTAATTTCTTTGCTGTTGCCGCCCCTACACCTGGTAGTGCAGTCAAATCTTCTCCGCTTGATGCCTTCTTCTTCGCTGCCATAGTCTGACCCTGAGCAGCCATAGTACCTGACCCTCTTGAATTATTCCACTATAATAATTCAATAATTTAGCCCTGAGGGGCAGTTAATTCACGCATTCTCGTCAGTTAAGATAAAATGCAAAAGAAATTTATTCCAATTCATGCGAAACAAGACAGTGTATGCAATTATTGCGATTTTCTTAATTCAGGCGTTCTCAGCCTCACTTGCCGTGATACCTAATCAGAGTGATACTGACCTCTTTTTCCCCGAATCATCGGATACAAGCGCTCGAAACAACTCTTCCAGTGGCGGAAATAATTCAACGACCAGTAACGATGCTCATTGTCTAACACTCGATAATTTAACAATCAGTACAACATATTATGTCTCAATTGATCTCGTTAATATTTGCAATACTTCAATCAATTATCCAGGAATAAATGCAAGTGCAGACGATTCGGGAGTATCTGGATTGCCTTCTTCAACCAGTTGGTGGTACATGATAGGCCCGAATGGAACCTATACAACAGGTTTACAATTATCGTTCAATCAATCAGTAGCAAACAACACAAATATTACCTTGAATTTCAATACATGGATTCTCAATTGTGACACCAACAACTCGTGGCATGATTGCCCTGATTCCTCGGACTTTGGCAACATGTCTCTTCAATTTACGTATGTCAATACCTCAAGCAATGCCAATATCTGCGGCACTGATCCATCACTCACAGATTTGTTTGTTAGTATTGATGA
>CALBJF010000037.1 GCA_937892665.1 uncultured euryarchaeote
GCTTCAGATTTTTCGTTCCATCGAAAGCTCCGTCTTGCAGAGTTTGCCTTTTCACTTGGTGGGAAAATAGTATTCCATATCCACAGTGGAAACATCATTCAATGGCTTGGAAAAGGCAACCGGGCGAAGAAACTTAGAGCAAGGCTCGAAGAATGCAATGCGACAATCATCTGTCTCTCTGATCGTTGGAAGGAACTCCTTACGCCCCTTCTTGGGAGGTGCAAAGTATCACTCAACCCAATCGATCCTATTCACTGCATCTCCGATACGGTTGAACGCGTACCAAACCAACTTCTTCTTCTCGGTAGAAATGATGAAGTGAAAGGACATGAGTTTGCATTTGAAATCATGAGACAATTACAACAGATTGATTCCGATATCGTTCTTCATTGTACAGGTGTTGAAGAAAGCCCAGAAGATTTGCAAAACGTTGTTGCTCATGGATGGCTTGAACAAGAAAAGAAAGTTGAACTCCTCCAACAATCCTCATTGCTGATCCTTCCATCAAAATGGGAAGGCCAACCAATGGTCGCTCTGGAATCTCTCGCTTGTGGGACGCCAGTTCTTGCTTCAGATTCTATTCATTCACTTCCAGATATTGTCGAAAAATGTTCAATGGATGAGATATCACAGTGGGTTGAAAAGATTTCTTCACTACTCAAAACCAATGAAGAAATAGCTCCGTATGAGAGTGTAGCAGATCATTCAGTAATATCAGTACAAACAAATTTGCTGACTATTTATGTTCAATTGAAGTGAGCACAGTCTCGAAACATGAAAGGAAAATTTCTCTTTCAATATCTTCTCCTTTACATTCAGAAATCTCCATTTCATACGCTTCATTGAACGCCTCTATGACCGATTGAACGTTCCCAAATTGAGCCGCAACACCCATTTCCTCCTCGAGACAAAAGTCACCCATAGGGACGCCAGCAGTTGTGATTGTAGGTCGTCCAAATGCAGCAGCATCAAACATCTTGACTGGCAATGCTCCGCTCCGAATATTTTCCTTTTCTGGATTATACATCGCATACATGACATCAATTTCAGCCATTAGGCTCTTGAGTCCATCCTCATCAAATGCCCCCCGATAATCAATTTCAGGGAAGAGTTGCAAGACTTCATTTGTACACGGTCCATCTCCCGCTACAATGACATTAAAACCACCTTCCTTAGCAGAGTTCATCAATAATTTCATTGAAGCTAAATCTCTGATTCTACCAAAATAACCAACTGTTTTCGTCATAGGACGAGGTTGTTTCTGTGTATTTCTTCTATTGAGAACAACTCTGCTTTCCAATCCGAATTCACTCTTAAAATATGTTTTCAGTCCTGGTGAAGATGTGAATATACACTGGAATCGTTGTTTATTGCGATACAATTTCTTTTTCATCCGCGAACTTAGTATTCGACGAGGCAATGAATTTTTCTGCATCAATGGCCAAGCATGAGCTAAATCATGTAAATCAAGAATTTCAATTCCAGTCTGAAAGTTATTCTTGGATAGTGTATCAGAATCATTGAGGACAACGACATCATAATCTCCTTCTAAGGACGAGAGAAACTTCTTCTTTGCATTGATGATTTGGAGTGGAGATGTCGAAGGAGCGTTACCAATTCGTTTTCGATGTATAATATAACGTTCGTGTTGACTCTTTTCATCTTTTGAATGCGAACGATCCCATGCGAAGATTGCCACGCTATGCCCTGATTCTCCAAGCCAGCGGGCATGGCGTTCCACTCGCGGATCTGGTGAACACTCATTGGTCACAACCATTGCAATTCTAGCCATTCACCTCACCTCGTAGTCTGGAAACCAAGGTTTGTACAGATACATCCCAAGAAAGGTGGTTCGTAGCATAATTCTGGGCTTCAAGACTCATGAAATCGAATTCTTCTGCACTCAAATCCTTAAACAGATTATAGATAGAAGAAGTAAGCGCTGGCTTAGAATTCAAGTGGAACCATTTTTCATCCACTCCCTGCAAACGATGACCATCATGATCAAGCCCTACGACCATCAATCCGCTTGCAAGATATTCCCCGCGCTTTAGTGGACTCGCTAATGTCCAAATCTTCTTTTCAGGCATGGGTAAGACTCCAATATGGTGTTTTCCAAGTTCCTCATGAATGTCTCCATGATCCATAGAAGTCTTGTAAGTGAATAAATTGGGAAAGGAGTTACAACGCTGTTTAATCTCTTCAACAGCAGTACCTTCCCCTATGAGAGTAAAGATACATTGGAGTCCTAATTCATTCAATTCTGAAAGAATATTCATGAATTCTAAGACACCCCGGTGCTTGTCTAATCTACCATGATAAACAAATCGCCATGGCCCACCTTCCTTTTTACTGGATTTTGATTTCATTTCATTCGTGGAAACGCCAGCAGGAAGAACTTCGATATTTTCCGATTTAATTTTGAGAAGATGTGAAACGAATTCTGCATGTTTTTGCGATACAACAAATCCGCTTTCAACACTCATTGTGTTCACCAATCTCCAGGATTTCTTCCAAACGGTCCACTGTAAACGAGCAAGAATGCCTTCATCCGCAGGCGGAGACCTATCGATGAGATACACCCTAAGGCCAGCCTTTGAAAGGAGCTTAATCACTGTTGATCCAACTTGCCAATCAATCAATACAGAATCACAAGCTGACGTGATCGATGGTAAGATTTTCTTGATTCGTTTTGAAAAACTTGAACCTTGAAAGCCTTTAATCGAGGACTGCTGAACTGAAATATGAGACCATGGGAACTCATCATGGCTTCCAACTGGGTCAGGATTGACGATGGTCAAATCAAACCCATTCTGAACAAGTCCAGTTGACAAGGCAACAGGAGTTGTAGCGCAGAAATCATCGAATTTACGATGAGTAATCCATAACAATCGCATCTGAACCCCGTTAACGCTTCAAACAATTGATGTTGAATATATCTACTCAAATCCCCTTTTCGAGTTGATTATCGTTGTACGCTTCTGTAACCACTTCACGTATACCTTCACTGAATTTGATTGCTGGTCTCCAATTTGTGGCATCCTTGAGACGCGTTATATCGGCCATCGAATGATGAATATCTCCTGGCCTAACCGGACCAAATTTTGGCTCGAGTGGAACATGTGATTGGGCAACTTCAGCCAAGGAAGAGTTGATCTCATCAATCAGATTCACGAGGGATATCCTTGTTTGGGTTGCAACGTTAAACACATGGTACGAATCCCCACTCCAAATAGGGTCCAAGAATGTAAAAATCGCCTCACATACATCGTTGACATGGATGAAATCTCTTGTCTGCAATCCATCCCCATGAACCTGAGGGGCTTTACCTTGCACCATCA
>CALBJF010000038.1 GCA_937892665.1 uncultured euryarchaeote
ATATCCACTTGCTGCAAACCGTCAGTTAGCCTCTTCTTCCTCTGCCTCTTTAACCACACTCTTAGTCGCCTTTGGTGGTATCACTTCGACTGTTGCAAAGATTATGGGAGACTTTACTGAAAAGGCTCTTCTTGAATCTGGCAGTGAAGATATTGTAATGACGGATGGTGGATTTAGTTTGACCGCAGCGGTCTTATTCTACGTAACATCAATCGGTATCATTCTCCTCTTCATGAATCTTGTTCGAACTTCAGTCGGTGGAATGAAGACTGATACGACTGCATCGACAACCTCTGACATTGCTCGCTACTCTCTTCAAACAGGCGAATCCTCAATTCGCACACTCTTGCAACGAGGCGTTGGTGTAGATACAGTCCTTGTTGTTGGAGCCGATGCTGAAGATGAAGGAGGTGTCGAAATAATCGAAGTTTCCTCAACACTTCATAACGATGAAATCACAGAATTCCCAGCCGTCAAAACCGAACTTGAGATGCTTTCTGATTATTTGGAAAAGAAGAGCATGACCATCTTTGAATTCTTTAGTTCAATTGATTTGGACGATTCAGGAAATATCGATGGATTTGAATTACAACAGGCTCTCATCGATTCAAAGATTGCAGATCTTCCTCCATGGGATGTAGTGAAGCTCATGGAAATGATTGACCTCGATGGGGATGGTCGAATCAACCTCCCTGAATTAGATATTGCAATTGCCCGAGTTCGACCAAACCCATTCTCTGAAGAAGAGTGATTCTAGGCGGCCTACCCGTGCGGATTGGATTGGTCGGAAAACCCAATGTAGGGAAGTCTACCTTCTTTGCAGCGTCTACACTTATCTCCGTTGATATTGCTAATTACCCGTTCTGTACGATAGATCCCAACGTCGGGATTTCCTTCATTCCGAGTCGACTTCCTTGCCCTTGTGGTGAACTTCGTGCTCGTTTAGAAGAAGATGGAAGAGTTGAATTGTCCTCTGAACGAGGCGGAAGTATCTGTACACCACGTACAGGTTCTTGCGAGCATCATCAACGATACGTTCCTTGTATGCTTGTTGATGTTGCAGGGCTTGTTCCCGGTGCAAGTGAGGGAAGAGGAAGAGGAAACGCCTTTTTGTCAGACCTAGCAGAATGTCATGCTCTCATACAGGTCATTGATGTTGCAGGTACCACTGATGCAGAAGGAAATCCGATAGGAACAGGTAAATCGAAAGAAGAAGCCATTGAGCAAGCCCTTGCTGAAGTTTCTTTCTTAACCAACGAATTAGACGCTTGGATCCTTAGCCTTCTCAAGGATGGTTGGGTACGAGGTGCTCGGAAAATACAAGCAGAAGGAGTGAAAGGATTCGTCCAATTCCTTCATGATCGCCTCTCAGGCTTAGGGGCAACACAGAATATTTGCCAACGCTCGTTCGATGCTTTCTTTTCACAACATGGAGATATGGCCTCGCCATGGGATTGGTCAGATGATATTCTAGGGATTCTAGCATCTTCAGTTCGTATTCATCTCTTCCCACTTTTCATTGCAGGAAATAAAGCAGATCTCGCACCAGAAGGTGTAATCGAATACCTGTCTGAAGTTATACCTCAATTTATTCCGTGTTCAGCCGAGACTGAGTTTGCACTGCGTAAGGCGAATGAAGCAGGTTTCATTGACTATACATCAGGTGAATCCTCCTTCACCATTTTAGATTCAAGCGTTCTCAATGAAGCACAATCAAAAGGGCTAGGAATGCTTCAGCAGAGATTGACAAATATGGGTGATACTGGACTTAACAAATTACTCGATAAGGTTCTGTTCGATGAACTCGACCGAATTGTCGTTTATCCTGTTCAAGATGAGTCACATTGGACTGACGGAGATGGAAACGTCTTACCAGACGCTTTAGTTGTTGAATCGAGTATTCAAGCCAAGGAGGTTGCGTACAAGGTACACAGCGATCTTGGAGACGGTTTCATCAAAGGTGTTGATGGACGAACACGTAGGATCGTTGGAGCGGAGCATGAACTGTCTGATGGAGACGTTCTGCGTATTCACTCGAAATCCTGAATCAATGGCCTTTCGGTCGTTCATAATCAGGAGTTAACCTTGCAAGTGTGCTGGTGTATCTTGCTCCACTTGTTATGAAGAGTACAAGTGATGCAAGTGTCAGTAATGTAAGCATGATCAGCATGTACATGCCCCAAGGGTTGATGCTGCGAACTGTTGTGATGTAAAGTCCCCAAAGAACTGTGAGGTATAGGAAAGGCCGATATCGGCGAGAGACAGTACTCAAACGTGCAGATTTAAGCGTATCATCATAGAGATTTAATGCATCATCCTTACTGACCATACCATGTTCAACTCCACACCGAGTGCAGACTTGCGTATTTGGTCCATTTCCATGAATGAAGAACTCACGAGGATAGGTTGCAGAACATAGGCGACAGGTTGGCATCTCTCTCCCTCATCCTATCCCACCGACTGCCGTCATTTCAACCATGCGCTTGGTAATTTAGAAAAGCCTCAAGGATAAGTGTTCCAGATTGACTTCCAACAGACTCTGGGTGAAATTGAACACCAAAAACAGGATGCGTTTTACTTCTGATGGCTAAAACAAGCGATTTTGTTGCATCAGTTGCGTCAATAAGCACTGCTGAATCATCTCGATTATCTGAAGAAAGAAGCGTCAGCGAATTGTATCTTGTCATATTGATGTTTGATAGATTCGAAAAAAGACCATGTCCATTGTGCAGACATTCCACCGGAGTTCCGTGAACTGGACCGGATGGGCTGTGAACCAACGGCCACCCAGCGGCGAGGCCAAGAGCTTGATGGCCAAGACAAATTCCAAGCGTTGGGGGTAATTTACCTGCAAGAGCTAGTGTTGCAAATTCCATTGTCAACGGGCTGTCTTTTGGCCAACCAGGGCCTGGTCCAAGAATAATGTGCGAGGGATTCAATTTTTCAATGATTTGTTTTGCTGAACGTGTTGCGCCCTCTCTACCATTGATGATGTTTACA
>CALBJF010000039.1 GCA_937892665.1 uncultured euryarchaeote
GCCCCTGACCCCGTCGTTCTTCTTGCAGGGGCGATGTCCTTCGATGAACCAATTGATGAATTATCGATAGCAGCAGCACTTCACGAGAAACTCTATGATTCATCTCTTGAACTCGTGGCATTGCCAAACGGTATACAGGTTCCTGCAAATGCCGAATATGCGATGTGGGGGAGAATTACAACCGAGGAAGACGACGAAGGACCGTACGTTGATATTACCGGAACCGTTGACGATGTTCGTCAACAACCCGTCATTGAGGTCGACGGGGTTCTTCACAGGAATGACCCCATTTTTCATGCACTTATCCCAGGTGAGGCTGAACATAAAACGCTCATGGGATTGCCTCGGGCTCCTACAATCAAAGATGCAGTCTCAGAAGTCGTTGACTGTATTGATGTTTACATGACTGAAGGCGGTTGTGGATGGCTTGCTGCTGTCGTAAAGATTCGAAAGCATGACGAGGGTGATTCAAAGAAAGCCATTGAAGCAGCATTAGCGGGTCATCGCTCGATGAAGATGGTTACAATCGTCGATGAAGACATCGAAATTAGTAATCCAGTCCGAGTAGAATGGGCTATGGTTACTCGCTGGCAACCTGACCGAGATACGTATATTTACAGTGATCAAAAAGGATCAAGTCTTGACCCCTCGAGATACGAGGATGGAAAAACATCCAAGGTCGGTTTCGATGCAACCATCCATCACGGAGATAACCCCGAAGGCTATCAGAGTGTCCAATAGGAGGGTCGCGATGCGAGAGCATAGTGGGGATAATTTACAACATCCACGTAGAAACTTGGGCAATAGATATCGTTCTCAAGCCCAGAAGTTTGTTCGTTTAGCCAAGACCGATCCGGAACGTTCCGATTCCAACTTTCAATGGGCAGAACAGAATGCCAGACAAGCTATTTTGCATGATTTTACCGATGAGAGAAATTGGCGATGCCTTTCTGATATCAAAGTACTTCTCAACGATAACGATGGTTTAGGTATTGTTCTTGAAGATATATTCACAGTACTCGGAAGAGATGTTGATCAGTTTGATAAATTAAAAAATCTAAATTATCTTGAATATGGGGTGGAATTGCTAGAAGCGGCCTTTAGCCGGGATCCTCTCACTGCAGATGCTTGGTGGGAGGCACTCGTTGAACGTGGTGGAGGTGATTCTCAAAGTGATGAAGTTCTCCTTGAAATTGCTGAATTTGCAGACAGATGCAGAGATTTAGATTTTAGAGATCAGCGCGCAAACATCATCTATGGTCGTCGAATTGAACAACTGCGCATTCAGGGTTTCGAAGATTTATTCATCGAATTATGCCGCCATCTATTGGCGCATCGTCCTTCCAATCATGAACTATGGATGCAACTAGGGCGATTGCATGAGCGAAGAGGAGAAACTGATTCGGCATGGTCTTGCTATGACCATGTTCAAACGTTGAGACCGCATTTGCTTGCACGGGATGAGTTCCTCTCAAGACTCACAACGTCAATGGATGGTGGAGAATCGCAGCCATGGAGTGGTCCTGAATTGAAACATCGGACAGCGTTCCTTGAGCAGATGGAATCATTGACACATCGTGTCCGAACTGTAGAATTAACTGAATCAAATGAGCCAGTTTCAGAGATACCAGAGGAATTTATTCATCCAGACAAGGTCAAATTGGATGTCCTAATTGAATCCAATAACACTTCTGAAGCCTTCTTCTTAGCTCGGAGGCTTGTCGCCTCAGGAGAAGACTGGGCTGAATCTTACCTTGAGAAATGTCGTAATCTGATGTAGGTGTTTTGATGAATCCAACCTTTGTATTAGCATATGTTGTTCAATCGAAGAATCCCAATTCAGTGATTAACGGTGGGAATATTCTCATGGTTCGTCATCCGGACAGAGGATGGGAATTTCCAGGTGGACACGTCGAAGAAGGAGAAACTCCAGAAGACGCTTTGATGAGAGAACTTCAGGAAGAAGTTGGTGGACAAGGTACGTTGATCTCATGGAATACTGATTATTATCCAGATGGATGGGTTGGATTAGTTTCGGTAGATTCAGAACATGCACCATTTAATGGGGAAAGTTGGAAAGTCGCCGACAAAGTTGTTAGCGAAGTACGTTGGTTTGAACATGTGCCACCTTTTACTCATTGGGATGCTCAAGAAGTTACGGATTTGAGCCACTGGGTAAACTCTATAGAATCAGGGCATTAATTCTTGAAGACGTTTTGTCCATACTTTAAGCTGGTTTTCATCTAGAGTACAACCTAGAATTACTGCAACAAGCATTGAATCTTGAACCTGTTCCGGGTTAGAAACTAACCAATCCATTGTTTCAAATTTGCCAAGCCGATTTGCCATCATAGCCATTGCTCGTAGGTCAGGACGATCCTCTCCATTTGGGGTCTTATCGAGACTCTCTATACACCATGAAAAGACACCATTGACATCATCTGGATGAACAGAGAGTGTTGGTGTTTCCTCACTTGCATCTCTTGGTTTGGCTTCATCAACTTGTTCTTGGAAACGAACTGCTTTTTCATCCTGATGTTCGATAGTTAAGTCAAGGAAGAGAGAACCAGCTTCGATAGCCATCGTTGGTTGTTGTGCTAATATAGCATGCGCATGCCCGTTCCATGCGTTTCTAGCTGCATCAAAGATGTGGCCATATCTGGCATGAATTCTCGTTGCTCCAATTCTGGAAATAGCGATTGTTTCATGTGCATGATTCTCTTTCCGAGATATATCACCATAAACTTGCAAAGCCATCAAATCTTCACCGTTAGCCATGTGGAATGCTGCCTTGTTCAGGAGTGATAGGTCATGGTCTCTACTGGCTTTGGAGACTGATTTCAATCGAGTTTCTGCCCATGTGAGGTCTTCATCAGCACCAGTTGCATCACCACGCTCAAAACGCTGCAATCCACGCTCCATTCGTAGTCTTCCTTCGAGCGATAAGTCCCTCGTATTGGTATTTCTACAGATGGCAAGTGCATGTTCAATTGCCTCTTCAAGACGAGTATCTCCAAGCATTCTTCTGCGTACAAGGTCAAAAGTTGCTCGTTGAGCAGGCGTTAGTTCTGGTAGGATTAGTTCAACTAATTCCGCAGCATCAAGGTACAATGCAGCTTCTATAATCGCCATCCAATCATTCCAACCAGAATCGGTTCGCCATTGCTCAGCAATATCAATTTCAACAGGACCTTCTTCTCGCCATTTAGAAATGAAAAATCCAGGGGCTTTTGGTCTCATCCGTTCAACTCCTTTTGCAAGGTAAGATGAGCAATGAAGGATGATTCTGCTCGAATACGATCGATTTCCCCGGTCCATCCCGCTGCACCATCATGGCCACCACCTTCACCACCATGTTGTTGAGCTACTTCTTGCATAATTTTTCCAAGATGTACTCCACGCTGCGTGGCATTACGGGTGGCTCGAGCAGTCAATCGTGTTGAACCATCTTTAAATCGTGAGACCAGTGTTACGTCTGAACCGACGCCGAGAAGCATCGAAGCAAGCCTTCCTTCGAGTGTCCCTGCATATGTTGTTACAAGAGACCAATCACCAGCCGCATGAATCTTTGAACGAGACATACCTCGTAGCAAACTGCCCCGTTCGCTCGGGTTTGTCTGTTCTTTTTCGAGATGTTCAGAAAATTCTGCATAGTCTATTTCAGTATCTTCAAGCAGAAGGGATGCAGTATCAAACGACGATTGGTCGGCATGCTTGAACCGGCCCGTGTCAGTAATGAGCCCTGCTAGTAACATTTTACGTACATTTGTTGAGAGGCAATTAGGAGCATAATTCGATAGGAATTGTGTAATTATTTCTGTTGTGGCTCGGACATCCCATTGCAACATCAAATCATCGTCTTTGAGATTCCAGCCATTGGTTGCATGATGGTCAATGACCAGCAAAGGAACATCTGGTAAATC
>CALBJF010000040.1 GCA_937892665.1 uncultured euryarchaeote
CCGTGGGAATGGAACAAGACCAGTTCCATGAGATGATCATTGGACAGCCCGTGTCGGTTTACCTAACATCTTTGAAATCACTGAAAACATTGTATCAAGCAATTCAGAGAGAATGCACCAGAACCCGCCCTGTTGAGGAACGCTTTGACCGGAAAGTTTTGGGTATGGAAGATATTGAGTCCCCTCCGCCCGAATTATTTCAGATTCGGGATGGTGGCTTTCCGATTCAGTCGGATGATCTAAAACGTTTCGTTTCGAAATGTAGAAAATTACGCAATACTGCAGACCACATTAGCGACCCATACTCCCAATTTTTTAAGATGCCCCAAAAAATAAGTTGGCGGTATTTCATCAAGAATTTAGTACCGCTCAAAATTGAAAATATAATCGAGTTGTTTGTTACTGGCCTCCAAGTGATTGAATACATTGCAGATGGCACCAAGACTCTCATCACCCGAGAATATGTCGAGACTCAAGTGCGAAGATACACCGACAAAGCGCTTCTATTCATAAAGCCAGGAATAATGAAGAGAGCGTTAGGAGCCAACAAGTGGGACAAATATATCGAAGTTGAACATCAGGAGACAAACAGAGAATCCATCGAACCAATGGCCATCAACCGTCTTGATTTTCTGTTGCGCAAAGACTCACCACATTCTTATGTTGAAATCAATGGTTGGGGAGGATTGGGGAAGACAAAATTGGCAAGGGAATATATTTCTCGCAGTATTGATGGGGAATTGAAATACCGTCCAAAGGGATACAAGTATTACATTTATTACACCGCGAAAAGCGCAAAACAAGGCGAGATCGTCGGAGAGCACAATCAACCGTTGAAGAGCTCCCCGAGAAATTGGGGCAAAGGCGGGGGGGACTATCTGCCAGGGTTGAGTTTTGAAGGATTCTTACAGAAAATTCAGACCACTTTTCAACTCCAAATCTCGGACATCGAAGACCGCATCATTGAACATTTGGCAAAAAATGAGATTTTTCTCCTCCTTGACAATTTCGAAGATGTCTCTGACGCAGATATCCCCAAATATAGAACATTTTTTGAGAAAATTCCAAAAGATTTCAACTCTCGTATTGTGATTACAAGCAGGAGAACGCCCACATACGGTGCAAAATCGATTACTCTTGACCGATTCAATAAGAAAAAGGCCATGGAAATGCTCTACACGCGCTACCAACACGAGATTGAAAACAATCAAGGCGAGGAACGTACAAATCTTCTCACTCAACTCAGAGACTCTTACACCGAGAATACGAATTTAGGCGATGCAAACGGGGTGCTAGATCTAATTGATATTATTTTGAGGGATGTAAAGAAGGGAGACGGAAAAAATCTTGAAACACTGTCAGAAAATTTACGTCATCCACTCTACTTACGCTACCTCGCCAATCTTTTGGTGAACCCCACACTCATAGAACAAACCAAAGGGCTTGAAAGAGTGGCTGAAGTTTTAGTCCATATCATAGACGACCCTCAATTTAAATTCTGGGAATGGCACCAAAATGTTGTCAAATGGATGCTCGACCATGCATACAATAACGTCAACAAAGATCCCCATACACTGACCGTATTGGCGATTTTATTGAATTCGGAAGGAACTATTTCCCTCGCCGATTTGAGGTCACAATTTCAAAAAGAACACCCGGAATTGGAAAACCCTATAAAAAAATTAACAACCTCAATAAGACAAATAGAATCCTACAGAGAATTTGTTGATGAAAAAATCGCAGAAGGAGAGTATGCACTAACCAGCAGCGCACGAAAGTACCTGATTGAAATTCAACCAAGCGACGACAAGCCCTCCGCTGAAGCGGAACGCAATGTTGAGGTGGCACCCCAACAAATCATCGATTTCCAGGCCAGTTTACAGCGGTGGCTGAAAGATGGACTGCCGAATGGCGTAGGCTTCCGTGATGGATTGTATCGCCTCCAAAGGTACGTCACGAGTGACGAGGTGGATGTCGAACTGTCTGATGAGGTCGAGACGAAGTTGTTCGCCCTAGCCAGCAAACTAGCGCCAGATACGATTGAAATGAAGGATCTACTTGATCTCCTTCAACTGAAAGGGGTTGAAAGAATGGAACAGAATCGGTTTGACTTACTTTGCCAAAAGGCAGAAGTTTACACTCGAACAGCATCGTTTGACACATTCGGGGACAATATCGACGGCCTCGCAAGAATTCTTCTAGGCGAGATGCGTTGGCCTTCCTATGCATCCGGAGGGCCTGAACCGGGATACAGAGGCAATCTGTTGATTCTCCTTCTCAAAATTGAACGGCACGGAATCCAAACCAACATCGAACCCCTCATTTCCACTATTGTGGATTTACTCGAAAATATGGACCTTGAGGAGACTGAATCTGTTGTACAGGAATACGGGTATATGGACACATTTAGTGAGATATTAATGTCCAATCGAGGAGCAATGCCATGGAGCGAAAAACTTCAACAGGTCTTTGATCGGTTCAATCAAAATGGAAGTTCGGATGTTTTTTGGGTGCGGTTTGCCCGAATTAAACCTGAAATGATCAGAGATGACATCACCATTTCATATCATCCAGATGGAAGCGGCAGTTTTGAAAATCATGAATCAATCTCCACGGTCAATTGGGATTTGATTTCCAACCAACTAACCGTTTTTGTTCAGGAAAAAGGCCCTAGCGCCAATCCTGTTGCTCATCCAAGACTTGTAGGAACAGGTGTAACACAGGCAAAAATCAACGGCAATAAAGCAACACTCTCAGGTTCTGCCTCAAAAAGAAGGAAACGCTCCAATCCGTTTGCAGTAAATGACCCGTTTGCTCAATGGACGTCCTCATATCGAACAGGACGGCCAGGCGTAAGTGTTGACCCAATACAATTAGCAAGCGATATTTACATTGTATGCGAACTATACACCCAAGTTTCGCTGGGCCCCACCCTTCGCCTTGAACGAGGAAGCAAACTAAAATCGTTCTATAAAAAATATTACAGGGGTTCTACAAACGCCCACAGTGCTGCTTTCCTTATTGGTTTCCATTCAAAACCAGATCAAAGTCTATCGCACGAATTCGCAGGGGAGGCACTGCGAAAAGAGTTTGAACGACGCTTGAAGAATAGCGATGAACATAAACAAGAATTTGAGGAATGGACAATCAGATTTGCTACGATTTTGAGAATTGCATTAAGGATGTTAGACCCGGGGCCAGGGAAAGACATTCATGAAGAAGTTAGGTCAGAGATAGAAATGCGGAAGTCGTTCAATGATCAAAATCAAACAGACTTGTTCAATCCGCGGCAAAGGGCTATTGTTGACGAGAAACAATCGAAAGCAGAAAATGAGAATCATGTTGTAAATCGAGAAGATTGCAAATTGCCAAAAGTATTTCGTCACGCTCTAAAGGATGCGCAAGGAACGCCATGGCTCGATACGTTTGGCTTTAGAAATCAGTTGCTCAAAGGACAGTTGAAATCGCTGATTGAAAATGAAAGGATATTGGAACACAAAGACATTCGGACTTCGAACAATGGACCAACCTGGAACCTGCATTTGTCTTGGCTCGAAAGCGCAGTCGAATTTTTCTTTTCGGGAGAAAGGTATCCCGGTTTCTTCAAGACATTTGCCTATTCGGAAAAATTGGTTTCTGAGATTGAAGATTACCACTTTGAAAAGTGGTTTTTAAGTTGAAGATCACCGAACAAAAATCTTCACTTCATGAGAGAGGATACGAGTGAAAACGCTCAACTTCTCGATAGAGCGTGGACTATCCGAACTGATGGAATTAGAGTCCCCGCTCCCATGAGAGAGGGCACAACAGGAAACGCTCAACCTCTCGATAGAGCGTGGACCACGCCAAAGCGAGGTGTTGCAAATGTGGTCCCCGCTCCCAGACTTGAACTGGGGACACCCTGATGTCTGCTGAGACGTTTGA
>CALBJF010000041.1 GCA_937892665.1 uncultured euryarchaeote
CCGTGGGAGAATTCTACGACGCCTGGGCAACTCGGAAAACATCGGAAGAAACGTGGTGGAATCACGGCATTCCTCAACGAGAAACACAGGTGTGGTCAACATTCAATGGAGTTTGCGTGTACAATTCCAAACCCATCTCAGAAGGGGCAAGGTTTGCTGGAATAAATCCGCGAACAAATGAAATCGATTGCGATACTAGTGTCATTTGCGAGGTGTTTCGCAGCATGGGATCGAGTGAAATAATCATGCTTCCAATCAATATTCGCCACCCACCTAATACCTTCAAAGAACGTCTTTATTATCTCAAACAACGCTTACTTGGAAGAGGTGCTTAGGATGAAGATCGCCCTCTTTACTGTGAGTTTTAACCGGCCTGATTTAATGCAACAACTTCTCGATGGACTTAAGGAAAACCTCGACGACTTAGATGGAATTGATGTGCACCATTACATCGATGGAGGTCCCAAATCTGACCAACCAGCTCTTCAAAAAATAATTGATAATTCAGAAGTACCATGCACATCTGTTGTTCTTCGTGAAGAGAATTATGGCGTAGGGAGAAACCTCATTGGTGCAAGACGTGACTTGTTTGATGTTCATGGATATGAACGTGTTATTTTGATTGAAGATGACCTTATTCCTGGCCCGAACTTCATCAAGACGACTCTATCGTTAGCAGACTGGGCAAAATCCTACAATGATGTCGGCATGGTTCAAGTGTGGAATCTTCCTCATCGCGAAATAACTGAAAGTGATCTCGATATTGTTGAGCCCACACACGAACACTTCTACTCGTATTGTATTGATGTTGAAGTGTGGAACGAAATTAAAGAAACAATTTATGCATACGAAAGCCAGTATTTGCAAGGCGTGTCATATGCAAACAAGGACTGGAGAGCAATTCGTAAGAAATTCATGAAACCTCGATATTCCAAGAATCGAATGATGAGAGATTCACCTACACTCCTTCCATCAGATTCTGAACATCCTGCTCCGTTTGGAAAGCGACTAAAACGTACGGTTCCAACTGGACAGGATGCAATCACAGCCCTCGCCTTGTGGGAGAAAGGGTTTGTTCGTATTGCAACCCTTGCCCCACGAGCTGTCATGAAAGGAATCGATGGCGTTCATAGCACTGCTGAAGTCTATGACAAACTTGGACTCAACAAGCAAGCACAGTATGTTTGGGAGCAAGAAGTTCCGCTCACATTTAGACTTTTGAATGAATGAGTTCATGGCCTTCTGTTAAGGCAAAGCATCGCCATCCTCTTCAAGGTCGACCCATTGCGTTACACATGGCAGAAGAGGTTCTCGTTGCAGAAGCCTTCGAAGTCCCCCCTACCTCAGAAATTTTATCTGAAATAATTGTAGAAGGGAAGGCCGACCCTGCCCGTAGTCAAATTGAATTGAACATTACACTGGGTGCGACAATTGCATTTTGTGTAGCATTCCTGATTTTTGCAATGACTTTTGGTGATATGCTTACTACAGATTCAGAGAGTCAATCCACATATGAATGGTGGGAAACCCCCCTTGATCAGCGCCATATGATGGATTTACCGATGGATACCATGAGGGCACAGTTGCCTGAAAACGGTACATATGAGATACTTCCGTACACAGAACATTTCGTGACTGTTGAATTGCCCGCCTCTGAACAAGATGCTGGGTTCCCTGATGAAGCGAAAATGCATGTTGCTATTTGGCTTCCAGATGTTCCCGAAGGCACCAAGGTTCCAGTCATTATGACGATTCACCCCTACTATGACTTCGGTGGAGAAGGAATGCCAGGACTTGGTGCTGATTCTAATCCAAATACAATTCCAGATGGCGGTGTTGGTAAGTGGGTCTACGATACATTCGTCCCTCACGGCTATGCTCTGGCTCAAGCGAGTACCTTTGGAACAGGACAATCTACACATTGTCAAGATGTGAAGGGACTTGGAGAGCAAACTGGAATTCAGGCTGTTGTCGACTGGCTCGGAGTCCAGAACTGGTCGAATGGCAATGTCGGCTTGATGGGGAAATCCTATGCAGGTACAACAAACTGGGAGGCGGCTCAACAACCATCTGAACACTTGAAAACAATCGTTCCCATTTCTGGATCGATTGGTGTGCAAGAAATGTTCTATCGAAACGGCTCTTCTGAAGCACGAGCAATGGGGTACGATGCTGCCTATCAAGCAGCAACGACTGATCTGACAACTGATGATTTGCGAGTCTGTTCGGATGACTTAGCAGGACCCCTCAACCCTTGGACAACCTATGCGTGGGCTGAATTTGGTGGTGGAGATTGGAGCGATTATTGGGATGAACGTCGCCATTTACCAGATGTCCTGGAAAACTATCGAGGCAGCGTCTACCTTGTCTGGGGATTACAGGATTGGAACGTTGATCCATACCATGCTTTCCCGACATATCAATTGATGCGGGATGCTGGAATCAATGCCAGAGCAATTGCTGGTCAATGGGCTCATAATTACCCAGACCAACCAGATCGACACAGTGAACTCGGAACAGGATATGGCGGAGAAGCCTATCCAAACATGAGTCGAATGGATTGGGCTGTTGAATTATTTGGATGGTTCCAGTATTACTTGAAAGACATCGGCGACGAACCTGAGCCGATGGTGCAAATTCAAACAAATGATGGACAATGGCACGTCGAGGAAACATGGCCTCCAGAAGATATGACTTGGTTGATGGAAGAAATCGGTTCGGATTGGTCGGGTGATGGTGTCGTCAATGGATTAGGAGGCTCTGTAACGCTTACTAGCCCACAGTACGAGGATGCTTTGCACATATCTGGACTTCCAACTTTACATCTCGAGGTTTCAACTCAAGCATGTAATGGAGGGCAAATCTTTGCTACAATGTACGACGATACAACAAACCTACGTCTTGGTCATGCAACAATGGATATTCGTTATCGTGATGGTGGATTTGAGGCGAAACCTGCTGCACCATTTTCAGGATATACAATGTTGATGGAATTTAATCCAATGGATGTCATTGTTCCAGCTGGTCATTCACTACGGATTGAACTTGCAGAAACTGGAGAAGATTATCTTCCTGGCCCTTGTGCAACAAATCCACTCGGTGGATTATCTGTTGATGGAGGGATGATTGGCCTTCCTTTGATTGATCGTCCTGTCAACGATGATGCTTGGTTCCTTGCTCCTGCTTGGTGGGAACAACAACCAATACCTGCTTGATCAATCTTCGTCGTCTTCTTCGTAAGGTTGCCACTCTTCTTGGCCTTCTTCTCGGAACCACCAATAGCCATCATCATCCTCAAACCATTCGGTTCCATTTTCGTCGATGGAGTAATTTTCATTATCTTCTTCGTCGTCTTCTTCTTCTTCAACAGCAGTTGGGTCTGCAAGTCCAGATTCACTAGAGAGCATTGCCTTGACATTCTGGAGTTCATCTTCGTCATCAGTAAAAACACGATTTTCAGTTCGAATTTCAGCTTTGTGATCGCCCGCTTCGATTGCTTCATCTGAATCAGCATAGAAGTCATCAGTCATTCGAGCTTTGAAATCTTCGAATTCATCACGACCGAAACTACCTGTAAATTCTTTACCAGAAGAGGACATCAAATCATCAAGATTCTTTCTTTTTCCAAGATTAAGATCTGGTGAATCCGGTGCGTCACTGGAATAAAATGAATCCTCTTCACCAAATTTAGGGAAAGAGCGTCCTTTAGGATCGGATTCTTCGATAGCCTCGATGACCAAGTCATGTTCATCCTCATCAATCTCTTCGTCTTCGTAAGCAGTTCCTACGACATCAACTAGTTTACTGAGAGCACGAGCGAGTTTCTTATCATCGCTGCCATGCTCTGTAGAGAGTTTCTCAACTTGCTTAAGAAGGCGCTCATAAGGAGTCCCAGTAAGAGCGCCAAGAAATCTTCCGAATCCCCCTCGTTTCTTCTTGGCCATGAGACTTGCTTGTGCCGAGGGGCTTTCAAAGATTGTGCTTTTTTGCAGTTGATTGATGAATCACCGATGCTTCGGACGTACGTGGTCGAAACCTGGTTAGTAGAAGCGATGCGTTCTTACAACGCAGAATCGCATGCTATGAGGCATTCCTATGCGGCACAGATTCACCTGACAGGCCCTCTCTTTCGAGACCTTGTAATATGGGCTCTGCAAGCATTACCAGATGAGATTCTTGTGGGATTAGATGTTAATCCTGATCGCACTCATATCGAAGAAGTTCAGAATGCATTTGAAGGAGATGAACACGTTTCAAATCTCTTTGGCGGACAAGGCTACGTAATCAAGGAAGCGCACGTTGTGAACCGAGGGGATTCCTATTCAGTTCACCACTTGCCTGAAGAATGGACCGATGATCTGTTTTCAGGACAACGCGGGTCAAGAGCAGGACGTTTTACACACTGGTTGCATACGCACCCAAATGCTCCAGCGATTCCAAGCGGCGCTGATACAGATGCAGCTCAAGAAACAACTGGTGTCGACATGATTCTTGGCCTTCGGTTTTCACCCGAAGGGCCTCTACCTTGGTTTGATGGTGTTGACGGAACCATCAGAAGTTTAGGAAACGAACATGCACCTAAGGCAAGAACATCGTGGTTTAGTCGTAAAGAATTACCAGTGTTAGGCGTTGCACCAACAGGGCATTCAATTCATGACATCCAGTTGATTGCATTCCATAAATCAGGCTTAGGCGTCAATGTTCTTCTCATTGATGAGAGTGGCTATCCCTACGGATGGGATGAAATCCTTCAATCAGATGCCAATGCATTGTAGAACTTTTCGAGTCTCTCTGGGTTAACTCCAAGATCTCCACCGCCCAATCTGGATTCAGAGTGAAGTTCTATCTTCGAGGAGTTGTCTCCTTCAGCAGTAATCAAGAGAACGACGTCGTCTGGGAAAAGCCAGAACGAGGTATGTTCAACAAAGTGGACAAAATATTCGCTCTCACTATCGGATTCAAAGAGTATATCGCCGCCTTGGTCATCGACATAATCCAAGGCGAGTGATTTTGTCTCTTCAAGCGATTGACCTTCAAGAAGAACTGTTGTGACTTCCATTCTGTGAGAATCTCCACCACCGAGATGAGCACAGTTTGAACTCGAGTCAGAGCAACTTGGCATCTCCTCAAGGGCCTGGTCAGGAGCTGCTACAAGAATCCATACTTGGACTAAAAGCCACGGCGAAAGGATGAGGAATACTCCTAACAATGCCTTCGTCGATGTATTCATTGAGAGTCCTCTATGGAACTCCGTTTGAACTCCATCCTCTTAACAAGTAGTATTCTTTCAAACATGCTTCCTCATCATCATCATCAACAAAGGAAACCATTCCTGCAGCGATTCCTGCAGGTATTGGCTCCTTACGAAGCCTCCATGAAAGATGATCTGCCTCACGCGGTTCAATACCGATACGATTCCAATGCTCAACATTCCAAGTACGTGCTAAATTCCATTGGTTAGATGCTCTTTGCATCAAATCGCTCCATGTTGCAGAATCCCCTGTTATTGCATTCCATGCATCGAGCATAACAGAATCTGGGGTTGCTCCTTTTGCAAAAGCACACAAAATCATAGAGTCTCGAATGACGATGCTATTTTGACTTTCAATCAATTCCCCCATCAAATCTAAAGCCGATTCATTTGGAAGACCTGTCGGTTCTCTGTACCCTGCTCGCATGTGGGAAGCGCCGACATTTGCAGTCATGTATGCCATAGCGTTCCCTCGCTTTCCACGAGGATCCCAGGCAGGTAAATCAAGACCTTTGCAATGGGCTGTTAGTCGAGTCGCTGGATGACCCGTTGTCTCTTCAACATATGATGCAAAGGCGACTGCTCCCGCTGCTAGTACTGAAAACAATTCATCATTCCCAGGTTGAGAATGTGCGAGCATAGCAAGAGCGAGTGGGGGCAATTCAGGTATTCCAAATTGCCATGATACGACATCTCCTTGCTTGTATCGGCCAAACTCAAACGGGGCATGGAAATGGTCAGGCCATTCCTCAGGAAGCCAATTATGCTCAACCAATTCACACACGATTGATAGAGCTGCACCACCAGAAATCGTGTCAATACCCAATCGATTGCACGCATCATTTCCGTCCATGATATCCAGTGCGTTTGTAAGACCGAGATTTGCACCGAGCATGGCTAACGTTTCGTATTCAGGACGATCGACGCGGTCAAGATGGACTGGTCGTTTTCGTACTTTCACTCCATCGATTGTTGGACGGTCAGCAGCCTCACAGGCGATTGGACAAGGCGCACAGCAAGCAGATTGTTTTGCATCAGGTAATGAATCATGCCAATGCTCTCCTGATAATTCATGAGCATTGAGTTCTGTTCGAACATCAACTTTTGAAGTCCCTCCTCGTACTTTAAGTTGAGAGAACTCAGGAATCGTTGCGTTTGTAGAACTGTAATTTGCAGTAGGCATTCGTCCGTTTTCAGATGCAT
>CALBJF010000042.1 GCA_937892665.1 uncultured euryarchaeote
TGGAATAAGCACAAGCGTTAATCACAATTCGATGACAAATTGCAGTGGTTTGAGTAACATTGCATCTCGATCTGAAATACCGAGTTCTGCTAAAACTTCAATTCTATCTGAACCTAAATCATTGAATGTTACATTGATGAGTTTCACTTCGATTCCTGTGATTTCACCGTGATGAAGCATATCTTGATGTGAAGAATCCATGGCTTGTTGAACCGATTCCATCGAAGAGACACCGTTATCATACCAAATCTCAGCACGTGCTTGTACGAGTGAAGGGAGTGTTTCTTGGACATCTTCTGAGGTCTGAAGCACTGCATCACTTGCAACATCGTGAGGTACGGACATACCTGCCAATTTGATACCAAAGATGGCCATAGAGAGTAAGGACATCATCAAAACGACTCCAGTTGCAAGAAGCATCTGTGCTTTATCATCATGAACTGGAGGGCGCATCAGGAGACACCTCCACGAGACCAAACATCGAGACTGATTGTCCATACATCTGCATCGACAACAAGCAGTTGGTGAACGGTTACAGTCGCTCCATTTGGTGTTCCTACTTCGCCATAAGGTGTTGCTGGCATTGCATTTTGTGCAAGCCAACAATTGCTTTCCTTTCCGATAGGTACCATCTCTTGTAACAACGTACATGCATCATCGAACGAATCCAATGAAAGATATTCATGGAGACGGCTCTCTCCTGTAAGTTCAGCAGGTAATGCCATACTCGCCATCAAGGCGTCTTCCCCAGCAGTCTCAAGAGATGCATCAATGGCTACTGAGCGAGCATCAGGGACATTCACTCGAATGAGGAAGGTTGCTGACATAAAGAACAACCAAAAGAGTGTCAACATCTCAAGGATGTGAACTTGAGCTTCCTCATCATCGCGCATGATATCATCATCCAGTCAGCGGAGCAGGTACGAACGTACCAAGCGATGGATTCAACCCCGGAAGGCCAGTGATACCAATCAATTCTGGAGAGAATGCAATGAAATTGAAAACGACTAATGCAACGAGAATCATCATCCCAGAGTGCTTGAATCCTGCAGAGAATCGACCTGTTGCCATCAATCCAGCCATACATCCGTTACCGATTGCCTGCATCGTTACACCATAGTAGAAAATCGTCAGGAAAAAGAGAGGATCGACGTTTCGAATCTTCATGTTTCCAATGCTTTCCCCACCCTCATCACCTGAGTTTGAACCAGCAATCGCTGGAATAAAGACCGTGGAGAGAACAACAATAACCCCAAGGA
This sequence comes from uncultured euryarchaeote, assembly GCA_937892665.1. Lineage (GTDB taxonomy): Archaea > Thermoplasmatota > Poseidoniia > Poseidoniales > Poseidoniaceae > MGIIa-L2. The sequence goes on from CALBJF010000042.1 coordinate 1,260, forward strand.
AAACGAAATACGACGTCCAAATAACAGCAATGTAGGACCCAATTGCCCGTTTACGTTCTCCTTCTAGGAACTTAATTTCACGAGAGTCGTTTGCAGCAGTGACAAGGATATCTGAAATCTTACCACCAGCTCTGTCAGCCTCTGAAATCAATGAAATCGCTCGTTTAACCAAAGGTGTACCGACACGTTCCGCAAATTGAAGAATAACGTCACTGAATTTGATACCCCATGAAAGTTGATCGCTCATCTTCTTAACTTCGTCATTTAGGGCCCCGTATTCGGAGGTTGCAAGTGTTTGGACAGCCACTGTCATAGAAAGACCACCCTTCCAGTATTCTGCAAGGTCACGAAGGAAATCAGGGAACTTTTCTTCCATCTCGTTCTTTTTACTCTCAACCCCTTCCCAGTAGGCTGAAGCAGGCCATAGGAAGAAGAAGAACATAAATCCAAAGAAGTTCAAGAAAATAGTGGGATGAAGGCTGACAGGACCGAGGGCAAGCTCAGGACCAATCCAAAGAGACTTGTTGTTCATGTTTGCTGGAATACCGTCGTAGTATTCGATTTCCATATTAAACTCAAAGGAATTCAGATACAGTGTGTCAGAATTTGCTTGAATAACGATTTCATAACGCTTTCCAGCATCAATCGTGTTCATGTAAATACCGCACTCATCAGAGGAGACTCCCGTGTTTCCAGTATGAGACTTTAGCGTCTCTCCAAATCGATTTCGAATTGCAACTGTATAGGATACTGGTTCATTCGCATCAACTTCACACGTCAGCGTAAGTGGTTGAAGGACAACTTCTCCACCAGTCATCGAAGGATCAACACCCGGAACATCGAAGTTTTTACCGCGGTAAATGATATCTTCCCAAGGTTCATCGGACCACGTTACAAGATCGGGACTGTCTTGTAGAAGAGAGCAGGATTGATTTTGAGCATAGGTTGGTTTCGTGTTCCCGTTGAATGCTTCATTATCCCCTGTAAGAGCACCACAGGCAACGTTGGTGAACATTGGTTCGCCGTTCGTCGTGGGAATGAAACCCGAATTTGTAGCCCACATAACAGCAGTACCCATTCCAAGGAGAATGGAAACGAAGAGAATAGCATACAACTTTGTCATTGTACTGTCGTCTTTAGGAAGATCCAGTTCGACAACAATCTTGTTCTTCTTCTTTCGAGCCAAGTCTTGTCACCTCCCTACATATCCTGTTCCTTACTGGATGTGTACACCAGTATGGCGTACGCAACGTGAATCATAGGAATGAATCCAAGAACAATTCCATAGAGCATACTTTCCGACATCTGAGCACCTGAACCAGATACCCAGAACATAATGACCAGCATGACAATCAGGAACAGTGGCATTGCGACGGCAACGACAATGTATGATTCAGCCAGCATAGCAATCGATTCAAGGAATTGTTGTAATCGAGTTCTGTTCTCACGCATGTAGTGTTCTGCTCTGTTTAGGAAGAAGAGTTTCAGTTGACCACCAGCAGTTAGCGTACCCACCATACCCTGGAAGAATTCGGTTAACCACACTGAAGCAGCTCGATCAACACTCATCTTCATGGAAGTAATCAGGTCGTATCCGAGTAAGGTAACGTCGCGATACACTAACGCAGCGTCATCAGCAACATCGCCATAGATGTCCTTGTTCATTGCAAGCGATCTGAAAATCTTCGCAGGCGTCGCATTCGCAGCAGCCATCGCAGCAGTATACGAAGCAGCATATGGGAGGTATTTCTCAATCATATCGCCACGGCGCTTTGCTTCGCGTTCTGCTCCACCTTTGTTGAATTTCCAAGCACCCAGAGGAACTAAGACGAATCCTATGATGACAAGCAAGCCCTTGAGGGCTGGTGGGAAGACTTTGGTATCGTAATCAGGGCAGCCGTTTCCTGGCTTTGATTCATCGATGAGCGCTGTATTCCAATATTCCCATTCAAAACATACGGCTTGAGTTGCAGGGTCTTGTTGGCTTTCCCACAAATCAATGACGCCTATTTCTGGAACGAAGAATAATCCAACCATACCGATTCCAATTGCAGAAACCACAATTGTTGTCACGAAGACGGTGGCCAAATACACCTCTGGCATCACCGGAATGGATGCTTTGACAAGATTCTTTGAAAGTTTCTTGTCACCACGAGCACGTTTCTTGAACACACCGCCAAGAAGGCGATGACAGATACGTTGCCATGCGGTTAAATCCATAAAAACACCTCAGCTTAGACCGTCGACTCGTGCGAGAACTTCATTCGGACGAACGTAATATTCAGTAATGATTTGAGACACTTGGTCAGCCTTACGAATATCATTGAGAACAAGCCATTCCAAAACTCGCTTACGTGTTCTCAATTCACGACGCATCTCGTCTTGGGAATAGTTGATTTTTACCATAATCTTCTCTAGAACGTATGACTTTCCACTGAACATGAAATCGTCAGATGATACGTCCCAACGGAATACTTCGTTGGTAATGACTTCCATCGAGTGTGGATCGATACCAACAATCTCGACAATTTGCTTTGTTCTTCGAACACGGCGCCCATTGATACGAGTTTGAATCTGAATGACACAGGCTTCAAGTGCAGGCAACAAAACTCGAGGGATATCAATCGGTTTGTTCTCAAGTCGGTGGACTAGAGAAGGTACGGAGTCAGCGTGGACGGTTGAATACGCACAGTGACCAGTAGCCATTGCTTGAAACAGAACGTATGCTTCAGCACCACGAATCTCACCCACAATAATGTATTCTGGCCGTTCACGAAGAGCTGCTTTGAGCAACTCGAACTCTCCTATTTCACCCTCGCTGGATTCTCCACCAAACCCTTGCCGAGTAAGACCCGGAACCCAGTTTGGCTGAGGAATGTTTACTTCACGAGTGGATTCGATTGAAACAATTTTCATTTGCCACGGAATAAAGATGCACATAGCGTTGAGCGTTGTGGTTTTTCCTGAAGCCGTACCGCCGACGAACAGCATTGGTACTTCATTTTGGAACGCAATCCAAAGATATGCCACCATCAAGGATGACATGGTTCGGAAGGCAACAATATCTGCGGGAGAGAACGGATCGTCCTTGAATCGTCGAATACAGAAACAAGAACCACGTGTTGAAACTTCACGCCCTAATTTCATAACGATACGGGACCCATCCATCAGAGTTGCGTCAAGCAATGGATCTGCAACTGAAATGTGCTTTCCACATCGTTGTGCGAGTTTGATGACATACGATTCAAGTTCGTCATCTGTATCCCAAACAACGGTTGTTTCCACCGATTCGAATTTACGGTGGTAAGCGAAAATCGGAACACCGGTACCGTCGAGAGAAATATCCTCAACGTTTGCATCGTTCATCAAGACGTCCATCTGCCCGTACCCAATAAGGTCACGACGGATGTAATAGAACAACTTAGATTTGGATTTCTTGGTGATTTTCATACCGTATGATTTGATGACCTTGTCCATTGCAGTACGAAGGTACGCTTCCGGGTTAGCATCTATCTCTTCGATATTAGCAGTCAAAGAACGGATGAAAATATCCATGATTTCTTCTCTTTGCTCTTGCTCTTTTTTTGTCATCGGTGGTTCGATGATTTGGTAAATAATGTTCAGTGTACGCTTGTCACGTACAATTCTTGCAAAGGCATGTGGAGGCATGACGGGGTACTTGTCTAACTCATCGTATTGAGCGCGTTGTTGAGCTTTTTGACGGCCTCGACCGCCTTCCCCCTTCTTCCTTGCCATAAACCAAACACCCCAAGCGTTCCTTGACAGGCTGCGCCCGACTATAACCTTTGGTTGAAAAACGGTGGGAAAGGCGCTACATCAGAGCAGTTAGCCATGTTCGAATTTCATCTTGGAAATGAACAAGATCGAGATTGTTTTCGAGTTGGACATCAGCAGAATCAATCAGAGATTCAAGCCCCCATCCTTTTTCTCGCTTATCTCGAGCTTCAAACGTCGCAGTTCCGCCGTCTTCGCTACGACCCCTCGCCGCCATTCGTGCAAATCGGATTTTCTTTTCAGTGACGATAGCGACAGATTGGAATGCCTCGCCCCAAGTTGATTTGAAAACATCGTACTCTGCAGTTCCTCGAAGTCCATCGATGAGAACGATTGAATTTTCTTTGAGCAATTCACCAACGGCTGCAATAAGGCGGACTGCTAAAACATCATCTCCGAATTCCCGGCGCAAATCTGCTGCAACAATACCAAACACTTCTGGTGCAACATCGAGTTCTCTCCGTGCAACTTCTTCTCGAACCATGTCCCCCATGGAACGAACTGGAATATCATTGTTCGAAAGGACTTGAGCGAACTCGCCCTTTCCTGAGCCAGGCATGCCACATACTGCGAAGACACGACCCATGATTGAAAGGCAAAGGCGAGGACTCATCAATGTTGTTAGTTATCGAAGGCTGATTTGCCCCATCGTCGATCCATAAGTTTCCATAGAAGACCAGATGCTCCAATCAATCCAAGAGAAACTGTAAGCATCCCCCAGAATCCTTGTCGCATTTGTTCACTATCAAACGAAACGGATTGTGCATCAAGCCCATCTTCTTGGACTTGACTAAGCCAATTCTGATAGAATTCAGTGTCGCCTTGAGTGAAAGAGAGTAGGAACAAAGCGAGCAATGGTAGAACGGTTCCAATCCAGAACCAGATCATAATCGCTCCATCAAAAATTGCTTTGTTTGGACGCAATCCCATGAGGAAAGCGGTCAGTGCTACGATGTAAATGGAGTTTGCAAACATGACGATAAGGCCGATTGGGAGCGCACCCCATTCATCGAGTCGCCAGGCCATAATGACCAGGAAGAGGAAGGAAATCCATGAAGTTGCAATGAAATAAACGACAACCTTTGCTCGAATCAATTGAGGGACACTCAAAGGTAATCCATTCATGAAATCAGGACTATCGAGGGCTGTTAGCCATGAATAGAAATTGAATCCAAAGAATCCAAGGAACGGAGCATATGAAAGTAAATTGATTGGAATTGGAGCCTCTGCAAAATCAACCAGCCAGGCCATCCCCAAAAGGACAAGGAGAGGAATAGAATAGGAAACAGTCATCTTTTTGAGAGCACCTGAACGACGCAAATCAACGAATTCTTTTGCGACGAGTAACCGAACATCGCTCTTACCAAGGAATTTCAATCGAGCATAC
>CALBJF010000043.1 GCA_937892665.1 uncultured euryarchaeote
AAACCGAAACAGGTGTGTCTTTGTTGGTGTTGGTTCCACCGTCACCAAGTTGGCCCATGGTATCATACCCCCAACACTTGAGAGAACCGTCGTCAAGAATGGCGCAGGTGTGTTGGTATCCAGCAGAAACTGCAACCGCCGTACGGCCAGTTCCAAGGGAAACCGAAACTGGTGTGTCTTTGTTGGTGTTGCTTCCACCGTCACCAAGTTGGCCGAAGGTATCATACCCCCAACAGTTGAGAGAACCGTCGTCAAGAATGGCGCAGGTGTGAGATGCTCCAGCAGAAAATGTAGTATCTGTGAAAATCGAACCTTCTTGATGTCCAGGTTCATTCAGTAGGTTAAGAGAGAGTATGACTTCTTGCGATCCTGAGATCTCTTCAAGTGCTGTGGTTTCACTTGATTCATTCAGAGAGCTTGTGGCTGCTGAGAGTCCGAGAACAAGCATCAGGAAACTGAGTAAAAGTGTCTTCGTAATTCGCTTCATGATTTCTCTAACATTGAATCACTTATTACTATGCCATACAAATTTAATGAATTCGAGAATTAAAATCGATTTTCACAGGGATGAACGATTCTGTGTATACAACGGAGTCCCTTGTAGTCGCATAAGACCACAACGCTACGCTTGGACGCCTTTTCCGAGGCAATCTGCGAAGTCGTCTCAGATCATTCGTTTACTTCAGCGTCATTCAACAGCCCATATGCACGAGCATCTTCTTCTTCAGCGACTCGAATTCCTTCTTCAAGGTCGACTCGACTTGTTAGGAACGTACCAGCAAGAATCACGATAGTAATGCTCAGAATTGCAACACGGCTATCGAAAGTTGTACTTGCAACAGCATAGAGTGCAGTACCGATCATTGCAGCTGACTTTCCAAGGAATCCAAAGAATCCAAAGAATTCAGATGCTCGAGATTTCGGCGTAAGTTGAGAGAACATCGAACGTGCTTGAGCCCCTGCTGAACCCATAGCGCATCCTACAAACAGACCAAGAATGACCCATTGCATCGAAACACCAAGGCCTAGCGGCTCCCAAACATAATCTCGCATCAATTTAGCCCAACCATCAATCAAACCGCCTTGTTCGACTTGTGTTGGATGTGTATCGCCTACTTCGTAAGCACCTGCAATTGATTCATTACCACCAATGATGATAATTGAGAAACGATGATCGTTTGTGTTGTTAAATTCTGCAACCAATGCAGTAGCATTTCCTTCGGAGATGGTCTTTATTTCATCCACATCCTCAGTCGCCTGTTCTGCTAAGAAGGATGCTCCAAAGACACCTACTCCAACCAACAAGAACGCTGCAAAAATACCCATCATGCCCAAATTGGCTCTTTGAATAAACATAATGCCTGTTCCAAATATACCTACAAATGCCAGGATGAAGAGACATACAAGAAGTCCCTTACCCATTGTGCTTGATCCAGATGCTTCCACGCTGTAATCAGTTTCGGGGAAGTGTTCTTGGAATCCATCTCTAAATTCTGCATCTCCAGCAGAATCTTCTGCAATCCAGCCTTCATATCCACGATCATACAGAGTTGTGAGCTCATAGACTCCGTCATCTGTTGTGTTGTCTCCATCTGGATTGTCATTCCACTCAAATTGGAAATCATAGCGTGCTGCATCTTCCTCTCCTTCGAGTTCGAGTGGTGCAAAACCAGCAGCAGTTACTGAAACAGCTGAGTAAATGATAAGGGCAAGCATCAAAGCAAACTTAGTACCTTTCTTTTCTGCGAGTTTACCGAAAACAAATGTCATAGGAACTGCTACAACGTTAACTGTAAGCAGCAAAATAACGTTCATGCTTGGGTTCAATCGAAGAATCGATTCACCAAATGCACTCGCCATACTTGCTATTGTGTTTACACCGTCATAGAACAGAAGATAGGCGATGAGGAAAAAGGCCAAGACCTTGAATTTACGAATTTCCTTTGCCGTGGTGTATACTTGGCCATATGCAAGTTTTGTAGCCCCAAGTACACGTCTGAAATTATTCTTACCAAAACTGTTCCATTCGACATGTTCTGCAATTTCCGGTTCAGGAGTCCACTGGAAGATGAGTGCTCCAAAGCCCCACCACCACAATGAAGAAGTCACAAAGATGACTGCGAGTTTGAAATCTGTGTCCCAATTAAGACCTAGGAGAACGACGAGATGGAAGATGAGAAGGATTGAGCCTCCCATGAAACCGTACATGTAACCCCAAGTTGAGACCTTGTCCTGATCTTCTCTCTTTCCGAGATAAGGCATGAAGGAATAATAGATGACGTTACCACCTGTAAATCCAATTGTACCAATTGTGAACATTACAGCTAGCACAATATATCCATCAGATCCAAAGTATGGAGCAGCACCCATAAGGGCAGTAAATGCAATACCAGCAACAGTATACCATTTCAGTAGTTTCTTCTTAATCGGCATTTTATCTGCAATGACACCCAAAGCAGGGGCAGTTGCAACAACAAAGACCATCGAGAACGTAAGGATTGTTGCATAAAATGTGTCTCCAGATTGAGTACCAGTTGCCTGATTGTACAAACTTGCCATCAACGCTGGAGCAATGACAGTCATAACAGTCAGCGCATATGCTTGGTTTGCCCAATCAAAGAAATACCAGCCTTTCAATGCCTTTTCTTCATCCAAAGAAAGTGACTTACTGGCGTCCATTGGTGAATTGTTTTGTACAGATTCTATAACTTCGCTCATGGTATCCCCGACTACACCACGTTTGACATGGTTTATCAAAAGCAACCCTACAAATGAGCATAATCCAGCATATTACAGGGAGTTACATAATTTCAAACCAAAGATAACAACTGGCCAAACCATGAGCAAAAGATTTCAGCGAGTTCTTGTAACAGGTTGCACTGGATTTCTTGGTCGTCAAGTGACCAATGAGTTCCTTTCAAGAGGTTACTTTGTTCGAGGGACAACCCGTTCACAATCAGAAACACATGAAGCAATCAAGAAGGATTTCGATTCAGGCGAACGTTTTGAAGTCATTACTACAGACCTCCTTTCTGACAATGGATGGGACAAAGCCATGGATGGAATCGATGCAGTCATTCATACAGCATCTCCATTTTCTGCCCAAGAACCCAAGGATGAACAAGTACTCATTCGCCCAGCAAGAGAAGGCACTGTCCGTGTGCTAACACATGCATACAATGCAGGGATTCGTCGATTTGTGATCACATCTTCGACCGCAGCCATTTCAGGAGCAACACCCACTAAGAAAAATCAAACCTACACACATGAGGATTGGACTGACCTTGAACAAAATGTTTCTGCATATACGAAAAGCAAAACACTTGCAGAAAAGGCTGCATGGAAATTTATAGAGGAGAAAACAGATGCTCAGTTAACGACTGTAAATCCGAACGTCATCTTCGGCCCCTTACACAGCGGTTCTTCTGGAACCTCGTTGAGAATTATTGAATCCATCATCAGCAGTTCATACCCTGGATTTCCTAAAATTAGTTTTGCACCCGTTGATGTCAGAGATGTAGCGTGGATGCATGCAGAAGCCTTAGAGAACGAACATCTCATAGGAGAAAGATTGATGATGTCATCAACTCCAATTACAATGCCTCAAATTGCACGTATTCTCAAATCAAGAGGTTGGAAGGTAACAACAAGATCTCTGCCAAATATTGTTGTCCGATTCATGGCACTGTTCATCAAAGAAGCCCGCCTCATAACAAGCGGATTGGGTACGACAAGTTACTACGATTGTTCAAACACAATAGAAAAGACTGGATGGGTACCAAAATCTCACGAGGAGATGGTTATCTCAGCAGCGGAATCATTGAAAGATCAATGATCACGAATGATGATGTAGCGACCAAGGGCTTCTTGCCACATAATCTCTTTACCAGCTTCGATATTCAATCCTTCACCTGGAAGTGGAAGGATCATCATTGAGTGGTCACGCATGTTCATTGCATGAACTTCTCCGTTGTCGATGTGGGTCACCATAGCGGTTCCCTTTTCGATCATTGGAACGTTGATGGAATCGGTTACAGTTCCAACGTGTGAAATTTTCTTACCTGTGAAAATACTCTCAAGAGAAAGACGAGCTTTTGCTGAACCGTGCTTTCCCGGCTTGGATTTAGAGATACTCAAAATTTTGTAAGCTTCTTCATCAACGACACAAAAACGTCCGACTTTTAGGGTTCGAATTTCTACTCTATCAGTTCCTGGCATGAATAAACCGCATAGGTGATGGCTTAAGACAGTTGGGTTTTCTATTGTTGAATATCAGAGTTCTCTGACATCAAATCGCTTCCCAGATTGCTGAATAGAATGAGTTGTAATCAAAGGAATCAATTTATTTGCAACATCCTTTGCATCACTTAATTCTCCATTTTCATAGTATCCAACAAATGAAGAGAGAGATGGGAAGTCTTCGGAATCTGCAGAACGAATTTCTTTTTGCATATCTGTATTCACAATTCCAGGGGCGATTGAGATTGCAGTAATTCCGTCTCTTTTCCCCTCTTCAGCCAAACATCTCGCCCACATATCTTGACCTGCTTTAGCAACACAGTAGGACGACCATGATTCCAATGGGCGCAAAGAAGCCCCACTCGAAATCGTAGTAACGCGACAATGCTCAGAAGCCATCATCAATGGATAGATCCCTTTTGTGAGTCGTTGTACTCCGATAAGATTCACCTGAATATTTTCAGCCCAAGCGTCACTTGGTGCTTTACTCATCGGCATTATTGGAGCGATCATACCTGCGTTGTGGACAATCCCATCAATTTTCTGAAAGTCGTTGTTTAGGGCTATTATGGCTTTGTCAATTGATTGATTATCAGCCAAGTCACACACGAGTGTGGTGGAAGAAGCCGATATTGATTGCACCAAGTCTCTGGATTTTTCCAGCGATGGTGTATCACGTGCAAGTAAAATCACATGGGCACCAGAGGTTGCCAGTGCAAGAGATAATTCGAATCCAATACCTTTCGAAGCACCTGTAACAAGGTATGTCTTTTGTTCCATAGATGCTCCTATGAATGGAAGTATTGATACTTTTCCGAAATCAGAATTCAAACATGAGTATAATAATTAAGAATCAGACCGAGGTTTGTGTTCGGTCTTCCAGAGTATCTCTCCGAACGCTGCATACAAGCAAATAATCATCCATCTATTAGACAATCTGGCCCCGTTATCGTCTGGTTAAAATCCTCATTCAGGACGGAAGAGAACCCAGCGATTGATGCAGCACGTATTATCGCTAACGAAAATAACCTCCCTCTTTTCATCTATCATGGTATTGACGAACGATACCCACACGCCTCACTTCGGCATCACAATATGATTCTTGATGCGGCCGTTGATATGCATCACGGCTGTACTAAAATTGGAGTTGATTATTACTTACATATTGCAAGAGAGGGGCATCGCCAAAGTGTGATGAAAGAATTATCTAAACAAGCGTCCCTCATTATCACAGATCTTTTTCCTTTACCACCATGGAAAGATTGGGTCAAGCATATTGCTGATATAGCCACATGTCCAGTCTTAGAAATCGATTGCCATTGCGTTGTTCCAATGCCAGTCTTTGGCAAATCTGTTGATCGTCCATTCAAGTACAGAGACGCTACGAAACGACTTCGCAAAGCGAGAATCAACCAATCCTGGCCAAGACTTGAGTTGAAACATACATCATGGGAGGGCGCACTTCCATTTTCTCCTGTTAATATCGATGATGAAATTAAGACGATGAAGGAACGATTTAAACTACTAAAGAAATGCAACATAGATGCTACGGTGCTACCTGTTTGGAATGAAAAAGGTGGCCAATATGCCGCATTAAGTCGATGGGATGAATTCAAACAAAGTGGACTCTCAGGTTATGCTCGAAGAAGGAACAAAGCAGACGACCCAAACGGGGTATCAAGGATGTCTGCAGCCATTCATTATGGAACAATCTCTGTAATGAAATTGGCTAGAGAAGCTGCCGCCTTTGGCACAAAATCAGCAGATAAATTTCTAGATGAACTCCTAATATTCAGAGAGCATGCTTGGCATCATTGTTACTCATGTACAGACCCTTACGGCTCACACAATCTCCCTCATTGGGCGAGAGATTCTTGGAGAGATACAGAGAACGATGTACGTACAACTGTACTTGAGAAAAATCAATTCGAATTAAGTCAAAGTCCAAGTCCTCTTTGGAATCTATGTCAAACTTCATTGTATCGTCATGGAGAGCTTCATAACAATCTCAGAATGACTTGGGGTAAAGCTACACCACTGTGGACAAAGAGTTTGGAAGAATCACTTGAGATGGGTCAACATCTGAATGATAAATATGCTTTAGATGGACGTGATCCTTCATCGATTGCAGGTGTCCAATGGTGCCATGGACTCTTTGACAGGGCGTTCTATCCACCACTGCCAGTCATGGGTGTTGTTCGTAAAAGAGACATTGAAACTCATAAATCAAGACTCGATTTAACCAGATACGAGAATCATGTTCAACGAAAGACAAGTGAGCAATTTCATCCATTCATCATCATAGGAGCAGGCTACTCAGGAGCATATGCTGCTCACTTACTGAAATCCTATGGATACGATGTTCTCGTTCTCGATAAAGGAACAATCCCTGGAGGAAGGTCCTCAACCAAGACACGTCCAGAAGGAGTTTACAATCATGGCAATGGAGAGAGTTGGAATTCACCTCATCCTTCAGAAGATACAATCTCACATAACGCAGATCAACAAATTCATCAATGGTTGAAAGGTATAGAAGTCGTTTGCGAAACTAAAGTTACTCGGATTAATCATCAAGATCAATGTGTACACGTTGAGGATGAGAATGGCACTGTGTGGAAATCAGATGCTCTGATTGTTACGTGCCCAATACCTCAATGTTACGAACTCATCTCAAGCGACTTACCAGATGAATGGGAGAATCTCCCCTATGATTCATCATGGACATTGATATTGACACACACAAAGCCTTCACCAGAGTCTTTAATGCTCACTAGCAATGATTCTATAGAAAAGATACGCAGGGGGGTTAACGATAACTCCTCAAATCATATCATCATACAGATGTCCACTTTGTGGTCTGATACGTACCTTGAAGAATCTCGTGCAGATATCACAGAACGAGTTC
>CALBJF010000044.1 GCA_937892665.1 uncultured euryarchaeote
TCTTTCGAATGTATTCAGGTATCTCATTGATGCCTGGTGCACGTGAACTCGTTGCCCATTTGCAAGACCATGGTGTCTATGTTGCTATTGTTAGTGCAGGTGTTGACATATTTGTGAGCAGTATCGCAGCTTTGCTCAAAGTTGATGACTGGGTTGCGAATGGATTTGAATTCGATGATGATGATTATTTGAGTGATCACGGAATTTGCCGACTTCACGCAAGTGGTAAAGGAGAAATCATTCAACGACTTATTGAGATGCATGGTTTTGAATCCAAGAACGTACTATCAGTAGGCGATTCTGAGATGGATCTCTCCATGATGGTTGATGGAAGTCATTTTATTGGGTTTAATCCCAGTCGAGACTCTTCTATCAAAGCCTTTGAAGAATCCAACGTTCCAATTATTTACGAGAAAAATCTCATGAAGATTCTAGAATACATTGACCTTCCTTCAAGCGAAGGGAATTGATGTTGATTTATGAGATTGTAAATTGATAACTGTCAACATACATGGTTTAGGTTGGAATCCGAGCATCTTCTGGTAAGATGTTTGATCTTGCCATGTGGAAGAACAAACGAGAGTCGTTCCTCGGAAATCCATACATTCGTGCCCATGTACGTGTCCCGTTACAAATATATCTGGCACTTCTCTGATAACAAGACCATCTTCAAGTTCTGGTGATAATGGTGTCTTACCCCCCCACTGAGGTGCTAAATGTCTTCTTCTTAGCATCTGGCGCATGGCCTCTACAGGTTCGGCATATGTTACTGTTCGAAGACCGGCAACAAAATCGTCAATTGATTTTCCGTGGTAAGAAAGAAGTCGCACATCATGGAGTGAAAAGTCGCAGGGGTTTCCAACAAATGTTGTTTTGTTGTAATCCTGCTGAATGTCTTTTTCAAAGGTTGGTTGGGGTTCTGCAGGACGGACTGCATCGTGATTACCAGGTAGCATGATGCATTCAACCCAATCGGGTAGGAGCTCGAGTAGACGTGCGAATTCAGTATATTGGCCAAACAAGTCTGGGATGGCAAGTTCCTTATCTTGGCCAGGATAAATACCCACACCATCAACACAATCTCCGCTCAAAACAAGATATTTGATTGTCTTAGCCAATGGATCGGTGTGGAACCATCGAACCATCTTGTGCCATTGTGCTTCTAAGAACGTCTTTGATCCTACGTGTATATCTGATAGAAAGGCAACACTAACACCGAAATTAGCACTTGCTTTGTCGTGTTTATCTTTCATAGGGAAGAATAAATCATCAACATAGAATATGTCTCCTGTTTGTGAAAATGAACCGCTTACGCCCAACACGTCATCAGGCATGAGCCCCGCTTCTACAACTTGCTCATGCATACGATCTCTATCATCGCCTTGCCGAATTGTCAATAAACAATTCATTTCTCCAGTCTCATCCTCTAAACCAAACATAAGGTGCCCATTTTTCGTATGCCTAGGCTCATTGACAAGTCCAATTGCAACTGCCAAATTTTCATATCCTTGATAACGTCTATATTCGACATTCAATCTTCCAATTTCTTGAGGCTTTCTTGGTAATCGAGAATTTGTAACAATCATCTTTCGGATACTTTCGAGACGGTCGTTAAAACATGCTTGTATATCTCCCATTTTCCCTTCTGTTGTACTGTTCCCAGTAATGTCATAATGTACAAAAATGTCAAGATCAATATCTGTTGCTAGCCCTGAAAAGT
>CALBJF010000045.1 GCA_937892665.1 uncultured euryarchaeote
TGCCCCTTCGGAGAAGGGTTTAGAATTGTACACGCAAACTCCATTGAATGTTGACCACACCTGTGTTTCTTGTTGAGGGATGCCGTGATTCCACCACGTTTCTTCCGATGTTTTCCGAGTTGCCCAAGCGTCGTAGAACTCTCCCATGGCATTGGTTGTGAATCCCGAGACAATATCGCCTGGATGATGCAACATTGTCATGACGTCAGATGGATTGTAGATGACATCAGTTTCTACGAAAATAATCTTGTCAAACGTGCTTATCTCAGATGCTTGTTCAAGGCAATTGTTTCGAGCAGCAGCGATGTTTTTCACTCGCGCACCTTCCTTTCCAATCAAATGTTCAGTTCCGAGTTTGGTTGATGTGAATGCAGTTGTACATCGCTTCGATAATTCCGAAGCGTATTGTTTGAGAATTCGATCTGTGCCATCTGTAGAATCATTCTCGTAAATGGAAAGTTCCACGGAATTGCTTTCTAACAGGTTGTCAAGCAACGTGTTGAGTTGCCGGTTCCATCTCTTCAATCGCTTTGCGTTGTTGCGAGAGATTGTGCAGATGAGGATTTTCAAAATTCATCACCCCTCTTATCTTCTTCACCAAAGTGACTGATTTTCCCTATGGACATTCCTATTTAAGGTCGAGGTAGTAGCACAACGCATGGCCAATGTTCTCGTGACAGGCGGCTCTGGAATGTTGGGGCGCCATCTGGTTCCATTACTTGAAAAAACTGGCCATATCGTCTACTCTCCGAACCGTGAGGAATTGGATTTAACCGATTCAAAAGCAACGTCGAACTATATCGAAACAATCAACATCGATACCGTTATTCATTGTGCTGCCTATGTCTCTGGAATTGCTTCTAGTACGACAACAAAACACCATTCTTTCGATAGTAACGTAATGATGGGGCTCAATCTTATTCGTGCGTGTCTTGAACATGGAATCAACAATATGATCAACGTTGGAAGTGCGACTGTTTATCCAAACGATGCCCCTCAACCATTGAGAGAGGATTCTCTCGGAGATGGGGCTTTTGAAGGGCCAATCGAAGGCTATGCTCTGTCTAAATACGTGGTCTACAGGGCTTGCGCTATGGCAAATGAACAACATGGAGTGTCGTTCAAAACCATTCATCCATGTAATCTATTCGGACCGTATGACAACTTTTCTTTGGAAACTGGACATATGTTGCCGGCGATTCTTCATCGAATGCATCAGGCAAAGGAAAATGGAAACAAACCGATTGTTATCTGGGGCGATGGTTCTGCAAAGAGAGAATTCCTTTATGGCCCAGATTTAGCTGATTTTTTGATTACGGCGATATCAAGGTTTTCAGAACTACCAGAGGTCATGAATGTTGGTTCTGGAGTTGAAGTCAGCGTCAATGAAATGCATCAGTACATGGCTAAAGTAATCGGTTATGACGGTGAACTGCAGCACGATTTAACCCGCCCAGTAGGCCGAAAACGACGCTATTTGGAACTTTCAAAGCAGAAAGAATTCGGCTGGTCACCAAAAACGCAATTTGAAGAAGCATTGACGTTCACGCATGACTATCTCAGGGGAATATTAGAATGAGTTTACCATTAGCAACCAGTACTTGGAACCATGAAGAATACGACGCTATCCAGCGAGTCATCGAGAGCGACCGATTCAGTATGGGGCCTGAAGTCGAAAAGTTTGAGAAAGAATTCGCTTCGTTTTTTGGATCAAAATATGCTCTTATGTCCAATTCAGGTTCTTCCGCAAACCTTCTTGCCGTTGCGGGAATGATATACGCTAAAGGAATTGACTTGAAGCCGGGAGATGAGGTAATCGTCCCTGCAGTCTCATGGTCAACAACATATTTCCCAGTTCATCAATATGGACTTACAATGCGCTTTGTCGACATCAACGAAGAGACATTAAATATCGATTTGGATGCAGTGGAGGCTGCAATCACGGAGAAGACAAAACTCATTTTTGCAGTCAATCTTCTTGGCAACTCTGTTGATTATCATCGATTGTTAGAGATTGCAGACAAGAACAACTTGCATGTTATTGAAGACAATTGTGAGTCTCTTGGGGCGACAATCGCAGGTAAGCAAGCAGGAACATTCGGTCTTGCTGGTACGTTCAGTTGCTTCTTTAGCCATCATATCTCGACAATGGAAGGTGGAATTACGGTCACAGATGATGAGGAATTGTATCACGTTATGCTTTCACTTCGCGCTCACGGCTGGACTCGAAATCTCCCTCAAGAGAATCATGTCGTTGAAAAATCAAATGACCCATTTATGGAATCATTCCGCTTCGTACTTCCTGGATACAACCTACGTCCGCTCGAAATGTCAGGAGCCATTGGCCAAGCACAGCTTCGTAAAGTCGATGACATCATCTCAGGGAGAAGAAAGAATGCTGTAACGTTCCAGAACCTGATGAAAGAGGTACCTGAAATTATGATTCAAAGAGAGGTTGGCGAATCGTCATGGTTTGGCTTCTCAATTGTTTTACCTGACTGGTGTAAGCGTGCTCCTGTTCTCGATGCTCTTCGAGAAGCAGGAATTGAAACCCGACCAATTGTTGCAGGAAACTTTACCCTCAATCCTGTTATTGAACACCTCAATCACAGCATTCACGGCCCGCTTGATGCAGCAAATAAAATCCATGAACAAGGGTTCTTTGTCGGTAATCACCACTACGATATTTCACAACAACTTGGGCAATTTGCAAATCTGTTGAAGTCTTGCCTCGATGACCAACGTCAATGAACGCATGTTTGATGAGTTAGCACACGATGGCTAACATATGCGACAGGGTGGATTGCACAGAACATCGTTTGTTCTAATTGCAATGTTTCTAATGATGCCAGGCATCACTTCTGCTCAGGAAGAGCCTGACTGGAGAAGCAATGGAATTGATCCATCAACATGGGATGATGGTCCAGTTGTCGAAGACACCCCAATGCAATATTCCTACTATAACGATCCTGTTTTTGCCATTGAAGTTACCTACACGCCCGGTCATTTTGAAGATGAAGTCAGTGGTATCATCATCATCGAATTATTTCCACAGTGGGCTCCAGTGACTGTTGAAAACATGGTCGAGCATGTTGAAGATGGATTGTATGATGGTATTTTCTTCCATCGAGTCATCAATGATTTTGTCACTCAATCAGGAGATCCTGAATGCACGACAGTTGTCGCTTATCCTGCAACAAATCTGAATTGTGGTTCAGGAGGTACAGGTGAGACAATTCCACTTGAACACGACGAGAATCTAAGCCACGTTGATGGAGCCATTGGAATGGCTCGAGGCACAGAAGAAGACTCTGCAGATTCACAATGGTATATTGCTGAAACAGAGGCTCACGGACTTGATCCTGAGAACAGGGACGATGGTGGATATGCAACCTTTGGTATTGTTCGCCAAGGGATGAGCCATGTACGAGCAATCGCCGAAGTACCGACATCAGACGATGCAA
>CALBJF010000046.1 GCA_937892665.1 uncultured euryarchaeote
AATCCCCGCAAATGCGACGGGATATTCATCATCTGATAAGGAAAGAGTGCTTGTCCCACCTGATAGAAGGTCGCTCACAGCCACAGTAAATCGGATGGTATTGTAACTAGCGTCGACACCATTGCCCGTCAATATCGCCTGATAGAGTACACCTCCCTTTTCAGAGTGTATGTCACTAAATTTAGCGACTGCATAACCGGAGGTTGTGGAGGCACCAGGAATAACAATAATTGTATCTTCGCCAACCGATTCCCACTTACCGAGGTCTGTGTTTTTTCGTTGCAAAGTTAGATCCAATGAAATAGCATCATCTAAGCCTAAATTGTCTACACGAACCCTAACTTCATATGGCTCATCTACAAGTGGGATATTTGGAAGTGTAGTACTCGAACCAGGTAAGAATCTCAATACAGGTTCCGATGGTCGCTCAAGAATTTCATATGTAAAAGAATAGACGTTATCCTCTAAATCCAGATCCCCTTGTACGTCATTTGGGTCAAGTTCAATCGACACGTCATGAGTACCAGCAACTGTTGCTAACCACCATAGAGTAACTTCCACCGATTGGCCTTTTTCGAGAAGCGGTATGAGTCCTTGTGAGGGATAAATTTCAGAATTTTCACCAGGTGCATTAAGACGAACAAATATGTCGTTGGCATTTTTATCACCTCCGTTAAATACATTAAATTTCAGTTCAAGTAGACTTCCTGAGTAGACTGTTTCCGCAGGCAATTGTTGATCAAATATCTCAACACCTCCTGTAAATCTCAGTGCAGGTGCAGGGGCGATGTTATCGATGTTGAACGTCCTCGTTGCTACAGGAGAAGTCAGACCTGATTTGTTGACCATTCGAATTGAGAAATCTCTCGAACCATCATCCGTCTCGGTTGTATCCCAAGTGAACTCCCAGTTATCCAGACCATCTTGGCCATTACCGCTCTTGTTGTTAAGAGTCGTTCCAAGTTCCCATTCGCCGTCTTCGATTCTATATTCAATACGATCATGCTCAACCCCTTCAACTTGGCCAGTAACTTGTACTGAGCCATCAAGAACCTCGCGCAAGGTTGGGTTTCCGATGGAGACACCCATTCTCGAGGCTTCAATTGTACGAACCGCAGGATTTGATATATTGCCATCCTCATCAATTGCTCGGACATATATTCGAATATACTCATCCGGGTATTTGGCATCGTCAAATGCAACCCATGAATCTTCTATCAAGACGTCGAGGAACCAATTATCCACAGTACCTCTCGTTTGAGTCCAATTCATGAGCATGACTGGGGGTTTGTCGTGTTTGTTATCTCCATTCGGCTCGGGAAGTTCATCGACGAAGACAAAATGATGCTCTAAGTAGACTTCTACGGTTGAATAATCAACTTCTGTCGTGTTAACATCTCCAGATATTCGAGTCGTATCGCCACTCAAGAGCCAAGTCCCATTAGCAGGGAAACTTACGTTTACGTCGCTTGTAGGAGCCCTGAAACCATTGTCACATACTCGACCCAGGACAACATCAATTGCGCATGCTGCGTCTATAATTCCAAATCCATAGGTTTCGTTCCATCGTGGAGAGATATCGGAATCGGCAACCTGCCCACGCTGTTCGGAGGAATCCCTTAGATAGGTTTTCACTTCTTCGGGAGTGAGGTCTGGATCTGCTTCGAGCATAAGAGCCACGACACCCGAGACCAGTGGTGTTGCCATACTCGTACCATCCTTCGCCTCGTAGCCACTGTCAGCCATTCCTTCAGAGATACCTGGGATGACAGGAAGTGTGTAAGCAGAGGCAGAAGTGATGTTCGTGCCATATGAGGTGATATCAGGCTTAAGCTCATCCATCTCATCATCGTCGTTATCGCTAAGGCGAGGGCCCCAGTTTGAAAAAGTTGAGACTTTATCATTTGTTCGATCAATCGATTTGTTGTAATCTAATGAACCAACGGTAATCGCCCCATCGGCACTCGCAGGAGAGGGTACCCGCTTTGATCCGTCGTTGCCAATTGCAACGACACAAACAATTCCTTCATCAGTTGCTGTATTGACAAGAATAGCGCCAGCAGATGTACCATTATCACCTTCGTCGGTTAAAGGTCCAGGGCCACCGATTGAACCATAAGACATCGAGGCAACCTGAATCCCTTTGTATTCACTGTCACCCCAATCAGTATCGACATTGTTAATCATCCATTGAAGCCCTGCCAAACTAGCTTGGGAATTTGTGCCTCCGGCCCCTCCTGAATCGGATAGAACCTTGATGTCAACCAAACCTGCACCCGGAGCAGAACCCATGTGAACTCCACTCGAATCTCCAGTTCCTAGAGCAGATCCTGCAACGTGAGTCCCGTGTCCATTGCCATCATCAGGATCATCTGTACCATCGGTATTCGAACCGGCACTTGTAGCGTCATATCCTGCAAACCATTTCTTGTCAGTGTAGGAATTTGCGTCCAAGTCAGGTTCATCATTAATGTCATCGAAATCATTTAGGGAGCGATGTTCGTTATCGACACCAGTATCAAGAACTGCGATGACAACCCCTTGGCCCGTA
>CALBJF010000047.1 GCA_937892665.1 uncultured euryarchaeote
GTTGCGTCTCCTGACTTCCGAACTTCGAATCCCTTTCCACCGCCACTGGCTTTGGAGTGAGCAGTAGCCTTCTCTTCCTTGAGTTTTAATTGAGCGATTTTGGCTTTCAATTTACCAATATGGGCATTTGTTGCCTTGTTTTTTTGGGTCTTATCGATCTCGGCGCGAATCAAATCGATTTGCTCCTTAATCGTCGCCATCGTAACGCCTCATTCGCAATGGCAAGACCGCTGTTCTTCAATGCTCTTGCTCATGAGGCTCAATTTATTGAAAAGTTGAAGCCTGTGGAGAGGCCGAATGCCTCAAAGTAGAGTTGTGTTTGGTTTGAAGCATGGGGCTTGAAATCATCGTTCTCTTAGTCGATGTTTCTCGTCTTAAATTGACGTTGGATTTGGCCTGGAATACGCTTTACGAAGGTCTCGAAAAGCGAACGCTACGAAACACTCGACCTGTACAAGATTCTCGTTTGAAGATTCTTTTTGATATTGATGCAGAAGCAGAATTACTCGATTGGATGGATGCTCAGCCCTGGGGTAAAGATGAAGGGAAGTCTTTCCATGAATTGCTCGATGAATCGACAGATGGTGAAAAGGGTCTTCTTCTTGCAATGCAATGGGCAAGTCCCGGTGCTTGGGAAGCATGGGAGGGCAGGGCATACCTGTATCTTGATGTTGCATTAAACACAATCATCGACGGAGAGGATGTTCTCTATGGAGGTGAGACATGGGATGAGGTCCGAAAGGAATTGTCGGGTCTTCTTGAATCAGAATATGCTGAGAAGGTCTGTATGGATTGGATGGAGCGAAGAAAAGCATTGGGAGAAACTCTTGATGAAAAACAAGATGCTCGAATTGTTCCAACCTATGAAGCCCATGACCGGGCTGCAAAGAGCCTTGTCTACACCATGAATCGTTGGAATTCAGAATCAGATATGGTTGCAATTATTGGCCGTGACCATCTTGAAGCACGAAAGTGGGGGACAGGGTCATGGAATGTTTCCACAGTTTTGGTACATGGTCTTCCAGACGATACGACAGCGTCGGGTTGAAAGACCACTTCTGTTTGGGATGATTTATGTCGAACGATGAAGAGATACCGCAGGAAGACACACCTGAACATCATGATGACGAAACACCTGAATTCGAGGACGTAGCTGAACAGATTGATTTGGCAGAACACGTGGAACCACTGGATCCTTTGGAAGAAGCCACTCAACGTGCTGAAAAGGCAGAAAAAGAAATTGCGTACAAGGAAGCCGAAATCCAAAATGTACGTAAGCGCCTCATGGCAGAAAAATCAACACTCATCCAATATGGTGGAATGGGTCTTGCACGAAGAATGATTCCAATTCTTAACGATGTTGATCGAGCACTTCAGCAAGTGGAAGAAGGCGATGAATCTCCCGTTGCTCAAGGATTGCGCCTTCTTCGAAACAAGTTGTGGAGGGAGTTGGAATCTGATGGGATCAAAGCCATTGAAGCGAAAGGTTTGGCATTTGACCCTTCCAAGATGGAAGCGATCACTACCTTGCCTGCTTCTGAACAATTCCCTGCAGGTCTCGTCATTGACGTCTTAGAACCTGGTTACATGTACAAAGAGCGTGTGTTAAGCGCTGCTCGAGTTGTTGTTGCAACAGAATAATCAGCCTGCGTGTGGACCTGCATTCAATTGTAAAAAGCGGTAAAGTGCATCGTTCGTAATCAACCATTCAATGATTGCACTTGGTACGCTTGGAGTGAGCACAGAGCGAGTAGCCTCATCGTCGTAAACAGTTGAAAGCATCATGCAAGATTGGCGAACTCTCCACCCTTCAAATTGTTCACGTTGATGTAAATCAATCCAACGAACTTGAACTTCAGCAGCATCATAGAGTTCCTTTGTGCTCTTATCCGAGGTGACTAAGGTTCCAATGCCATGTGCCTTTGATGCATGTTCGACCCAGTTCGGTGGGTCGTTGATATCTTCAATACCAACAACTGTAATACGTTCATTCAATTTGTTCTCAGTCGCCCATGCTTCAATCATTGATTGTCGTTCCTTGAAGGAAAACGGATTGTCAGTCGTCCATTCTTCTTGAGATGATCCTACTGCAATTGTAACTTCTTGAAATTGGTCAAGAGCTTCGAGAACAAGATGTTCATGTCCATTGTGGAAGGGTTGGAACCGTCCTAGAACAATTCCCTTCGCCATGATTTAGGCAAAGTACGGTGCAACATCAACGTTTGGAAGCGATAGTCCCATTTCATTGAAGCAGGCAATCATTCTCTTACACCCTTCAACCATCTCTTCGACTGTGGTCATACCCATACTTCCAACTCTGAACATTTTACCCTTCAAGTGGTCTTGTGCCCCGATAACTTGTGTTTCGTACTTTTCTTTGAGCATGCTTCGCCATGAATCATCAATTCCTTCTGGATACATGATGGCTGTTACTGTATCACTTTGCTGTCCTCCATCTGCAAGAAGCAAGAAGCCGAGGTCGGTGAATAAATTTCGTACACCGTTTGCAAGTTTTTGACATCGATTCCAACGGTTCTCCAGTCCTTCTTCTTCCAATTCACGCAGAGCTGCAGCCCAGCCCATCGCCAAATTAATCGCAGGCGTCCATGGCGTTTGGTCATCATCTCCTTTCTTGAGTGCTGAGACAAGATCGAGATAATAGACAGGATTTGAATCACCTTGCTTACGAATGGTTTCCAACCGTTCGATAAAATGTTCATTGATTGCAATCGCAGCAATACCACTGGGCCCTGCGGTACATTTCTGAGCCCCCATCACCACTGCTTCTGCTCCCCATTCTGCAGGATGTACGGGCGCTCCTCCGACAGATGTGATTCCGTCAAGGATGAATGCTACATTGTATTCTTTACACATCTGTGCCAAAGATGCAGCATCTTGAGTAATTCCTGTACTTGTTTCATTATGGCAAATAAGTACTGCTTCATATGTACCACGGCCGAGTTGTTCTTCTAATTCCATGAAATCAAAACTACGCCCCCACTCATATGCGATGTGTTTCACTTGGCAATATTGCTTGCATATTTGAGCAACTCGTTCACCGAATTTTCCATTGGTTGGAACAAGGACTCGGTCGTTTGGACGGAATCGATTCGCAATGACCATCTCCATTGCAGCAGTTCCACTTCCAGACACTGAGACGACTTTGTATCCATCCTCACCAGCCCAAGATTGTGTTCCTCGAGTCCGCTCTGATGGTGTGAGATTGAATGCGGAACGCAATCCAGCATTCAGATCTGCCATGACATCCCTAAACTCTGGTCCTCTTGCAGTCATAACTGGAGTCGCCATTGCCTGCAAACAAGCATCGCTCATACGCACAGGGCCGGGGACAAGAAAACAGTCACCTTCGTGGGTCATGATTGTTTCCAGACGCGCTCGGTTTTTGAACAACATCTATGATTTTACCAACAAGATGGAATTTGAGGGGATGCTATGTCCTAAAGAAGAGGACTTCTAGGGAGAATCATGTTGCGGATTGGTCTTGCTATGTTGCAGGGTGCCCGACATGAGCATGAAGAGGCTCTTCTTGCTTCAGCAATGGATCTAGAACTTGATGTTGAAATTGTTTATCTTCGTTCGGCTAGCGACGTTGATGAGACAATTGATTCACTTGTACTCCCTGGTGGTGAATCAACCGCCATGAGAAAAGCGTCAACTTCAGAAGGCCTTCTCGATGGAATCTACTCATGGATGGAGCATCATTCGAACAGGCCAGTACTCGGCACCTGTGCGGGAGCGATCCTTTTGGCTATGCCCGATGGAGGCCGTTCTCCGTTCATTCAAGCAGGAATCTCTCGAAATGCTTGGGGTCGTCAACGCCAATCATTCGAAGCCTCAGTCGATGTAAACCTCCCTCTTCATGAATCCTCAAATGTGAGGGTGGCTCGAACGGCAGATGAATTTGGACACACGCCTTTGGCCGTTGATCCTCTGGTAAATGACGGAGGTGAAACATCGTTCCCTGGAGTGTTTATCCGAGCTCCTCGTTTTGATACAGAATCTGTCAATTGTGATGTGATTGCACGTTTTGGAGATGAAATAGTCGGCGTCATGGACGGCTCAAAATGTGCTGTAACGTTTCATCCTGAACTAACAGGTGATCGACGCTTCCATACTTGGCTTCTGCAACAAATGTTGAATCAAGTACCGACGAATTGAACAACAAGAGGCCAGAGGGACTACACATGGTCGTTCATCTTCCAATGATTTCAGAGGTCATGCCTGCTGAAGAAGGGGAGGCTGAAGGCTGTATACAATGCCAACAAGGTCGCAAACTGGTTCTCTTCGTGACAGGGAAGTGCCATTGGGGTTGTGATTATTGTCCACTTTCTGAGAATCGCAGGGAATCTCCTGACATGTTTGCCAATGAACGCCGTTGCAGTACTTGGGACGAAGTTATTGAAGAAGCCCATGCTATGAAAGCAACTGGGACAGGAATCACTGGAGGCGACCCTATGCTTGATCCTGAGCGTTCGGTGGAGGCAGTGACTCAACTCAAGAAGGCTTTTGGCCCTGAACATCACATTCATCTCTATACTTCAATTCCATTCAAGAATAAATGGGTTGTAAAACTCGCTGAGGCTGGTTTGGATGAACTACGATTCCATTTGCTTGATGGAACGACTCGACAATATGCGGACGTGATTCGATCTGCACATGAAGCAGGCATTAACGTTGGAATTGAGTTGCCATGTGAGCCAGACAAAGAAACAGCCTTATTTTCACTTCTCGATCAACTTGCAGAATTACCAATTCAATTCATCAATCTGAATGAACTTGAGATTACAATTGGAAATCAAGAGAATATGGATGTGAGAGGATTCAATCTTTCAGGTGGACTTTCTGCTGCTGCAGAAGGATCTCTTGAACTTGGTCTTCGCTTGAAAGAGGCTTCAAAAGACAAACCGTATCACCTGAAGTTCTGCACAGCCTCTTACAAAGATGCTGGGCAACTAAGAGCACGTTTCCGTCGTCGTGGAGAAGCTACACTTCGCCCATATGAGTTGTTATCTGAAGATGATACAATTCTCTTCGGGGCAATTCCTACAGATCCAACAGATGCTCGTGACGATGTTGATGAACTACGTGAAACGCTTGCAATAGATTCAGCATGGCTTCGGTATGATGCTCAAACGCAACGTATTGAGATGCCAGTGAGTGTTGCTGAAGAACTTGCAGAGATTCTTTCGGTTCCAGTACTTATGGTTGAAGTTCATCCAACACATGAACGTCT
>CALBJF010000048.1 GCA_937892665.1 uncultured euryarchaeote
CTAGAAAGGCTAGTCCTTCATATGGACTCCTATGATTTTGTATGGTCAAGAGCCATATCGTGAAGAGCTAAGAATTCCCCTTCGACATTTGCTAAGCGTAATGTTGGCGCTCCATCATAATCCCAAGGGAGGCGGACTGAGGTCATTTTCCAGGTCTCTGGATTAAGGAATTCTGCAACTGAATCATCTTTGTCTAATACATCAACTGTAAGATGATTTTTCATTTGGGCTATGACGATGACATTATCCAAATCTCTCCAAGTAGCACCGGTACGTTCCTGTCGTGCGATACGTTCCATAAGTGCACCATCTTTCGACCAAGAACTTGGTCTCCAATAGTCGCCTCTCCATCGAATAACATCACCCAAATCATAGCCTGGTTTTCGATAAAGAAGCGTCAGTCGAGTGACATCAGCTCCGTCTTTCCGTCCGACAGTTGTGTTGGTTTCTACAACTTGCCCACCCCAGTTATCTGTCAAATGCCGACCCCATGATCGAGCAAGTCCCTTTGAACCAAGGACTACATCATAGCCTCCTGTTACAGATCCTTCACTTGTGATAAAGAACATCGGATCATCACTCAAATTTTCAATAACATTATCCAAACTCGCTCGCAATATGTTGAGTTCTTCTTCTTCAAGTCGGCGGCCTGTCGAACGTAACTGTACAGTTGCTTCAAAGTAATTTCCTGCTCGTCGCGTGCATGTCAAACAAACACCGTTCGACATTCTTGCCCGCATAGTGAATTCATCTTCGTAATGCAAATCGTCGATAACCCCTTCAACTTGTAGGTGGAGTAATGTGTGACGGTCCGAAACCGTTTGAGATTGGCAAGCCAGCCCGATTTCTTCAGCACGCTCATGGAATGCAACATTTCGTTGAATAAGTTCATCCCATAATTTGTCTTCTGGCACATCAACCCAACGGCCATGCATGTCAATAAGTCCACATCGGGCACAACGGGTGAAGTTTGTGTTTTCTGGGACTTCTGCAATACGTGTACGGGCTCTTGTACAAGGTTCGCACATACGGTCAGCATAGAGAGGTGGATCACTTCCACAGATAAGGCAAAATTCGCCACCAAGTCCTTTCGTCATAATATCGCCTCACTCTTCACCGTCGGTATGAATCTGCTCAATTGCATGGATTCGCTGTTCCAAATCCTTGCTTCGGGCAAAAACAGTCCACGTCCATATTCCAATGCCAAACAGCATCCCGATATACGCAACTGCAAGATACATCATTCCTTCTGCCATTGTTCTCACACCTTATCCATTGACTTTTGAATCCTTTCAAGCCGTTGTTCAAGAGAGGTTATTCTCATGCTCATCAGGATGTGGCCAATAATGAAAATTGTAAAGGAAATTGCTCCAATGAAGAGGATGACTGCCATTTCTCCAGCAAGGCTTCCTCCATCGCCCCCTCCAACAACTGGGCCTGGATGTCTAATTTGCCACAATCTTGTCGCAACATACGTAACTGGTACTAGGACAAAACCGTACAACCCAAACGTGGAAAATGTATCTCTTGTTTCAACTCCGTCTGGTTGTGATTGACGTCCAAGAACCAAAAACAGTGAAAGAAATGTAAGCAATCCAAATGTGTTGAGTCGAACATCGGTCCAATCCCAAGGAACACCCCACTCTGCAGCGCCCCAAACCATGCCGCTCCATACTGTCATGAGACCAGTTGCTAATCCTGCTTCAGCGCCTGCTACGTGCATTCTCCATCCAAGATTTGAACGTTTGAAGAACCACATCGCCGAACCTACGAAAAGAAATCCAAAGGCAATAAAAGCCGCCCAAGCGGCAGGTACGTGCCAGTAGAAGATTCGTTGTGCATCAGGTGATTCAAAAGCATTGATGGAAACACTCGGGGCTTTGAGTAAAGCAAGACCTAAGGTTAATCCGATTCCAAAAAAACCGAGGAGAAGAATTACTTCTGCCCCTCTCTTGCTCATAGTTCTGCCAACCGCTATCTCTCTTTGAATCATTGCCTCTCAGATGAGATTAGAATCAGTAATCCATTGCACCAATAGAGCAAATGGGAGAATAAGTGTCGGTGTTAACATTCGGGTAAATGCGGCTCTTGGCCGAGCCAATCGGGCTGAAGTTAAGTCAAACATACGGACAATAAACATCGTTGAAGCCGTTAGGAGAGAACCAATGACAACCAGTCCCCATGAAATTGTCAGGTCCATTGCTAACTGTGTGAGAAGAGTCAGTGCAAACCCAAGTATTGCTCCGTGAATATACGAAGATGGAATGCCTTGCTTATGTGCTTTCCACCAAGCTAAAGATCTGTGCTCATGAAGCATCTGAACCATGCTGTCACCCACCAAACCGGCAGCAAATGCGGAACTCAAGAGGAGTCCTGATTTTTGAATTGTGCCTGTATCAAGTTTCGTTGGGTCAACCAACGCCAGGAGAATTCCTAATGTCAAAAAACCAGCAATTCCGTTGTAGGCTAATGTTGACATGGTGCGATTATTCGATACAACCCCATTCCGCAACGCAACCCATCCCTTTGGAGGAAGATGCGCCATATCGTCTCGAACAATTTCTGCGGTGGATTCTTGGTTAATTTCAACCATTCCTTCGATATTATATTGGTGAGTTGCACACTCTTCGAACTCCTTATTGTGGCTTGCGATAAGAACCGCATGACCTTTCTGTCTGAGATAATGAATGTCTTCAATAAGACTCGAGCGAGAAGCTTGGTCTAAACCAGAGTCTGGTTCGTCAAGAAAAATAAGACGCGGTTCCTTTGAGATAAATCCAGGGAGAACGCCAGCAATCATTGCCACTTTTCTTCTCTGACCGCCTGATAACTGTGCAATGAGGTCATGCTTCCTGTGTTTGAGATTGTATCGTTCTAGAATTGAATCCATTCCTATTCTCGATCCGGCTATATCCATCGTGTTAAGCAGATGCTCTTCGATGCGTTGGCTCCCCATACATCCATCTGCTTGGAGAGTTAAGCCAAACGGGTATACGGGTTTACCGCCTTTGCCTGTTTCATCGATTAATAGTTCTCCATAATGATGCACTGAGCCTGCTTCAAGTGGTATTAAGCCCGCTGCTGCTTCGATGATAGTGGACTTTCCTTCTCCGTTTGTTCCATTGAATAAAACCACTTGCCCGCTTGAAACTTTTAGGTCCAACTGAGATAAAACGGTCTTCATTCCTCGACGAACGGTAACGCTGTTCAAGTTGAGCAACGCACCGGTCATGGTTTGGCCAAGCATCGCCTATGAATGAATGCTACGACAGGACAACACACATTAGAAACGAATGATTGGCACTTCTATGGGGCTCATGTTGATGACAACATTTGGTCCAATCGAATGGGTTTTATTGAGCATATGGTTTCTAGCCGTATCGGCTCCAATTGTTTATTCTATCACAAATAAAACACCTGTGGCCTTAGGGATTTCAGTTGCTTTGCTTCTTGGTTACATCGTCCAGTACTCGTATGTTGTGATGAGAAACTACGATGTTGACATTTACTTCGTGTGGGCTGATTTCATGCTCATTCCAACTCGACTCGACTCTCCAACTTGGCTGCATACACTCGCCAGTGCTGGATTTTTACACAGTCAAAGTGATGTTACACATGTACTTGGTAACGTTTTGGTGATTGCTCTTGTTGGGATCCCACTTGAGCAGCGACTCGGAACGAACCGCTTCATCATCGTCTATGTTCTTGGTTTACTTGGTGGTTCAATCGCATGGGTTTTGTTCAATATGGACTCTTCGACGCCTTCTTGGGGTGCATCAGGAGCAGCGTTTGGATTGTTGGGAGCCTATCTTTCAGGGTGGCCACGGGATGAAATTCCGTTCCCTCTCATTTTGATAAGGCCATGGCCTGTCACGATTATTGCTCTTTTTTACTTTGGATTTGAACTGGTTAGGGCTTTCTCAACAGTTGGTCTTGGTACGTATTCGACAGTCGCCCACATGGCTCACATTGGAGGATTCGTTCTAGCGTATGCAGCCGTGCCCTTCATTGCAAGAGGTGGACCATATCCGATGGGTGTAGTCGACGGAGGACCGAAAGGATTTGGAAACGCTCGTGCCCGTCTTGATAGAATAAAAGCAAACATGGTTGATCTTTCCGAAAGAGATGATCCATGGGCCGAGCTGGGATATGATTTGCCAAAGAAGCTGAAGGAGCCTTTTAGAAAACTAAGAGAGGCATCGGATGAAGCAGAAACTCGACTCGCTTGGATGGAGCATATTGCGGATGCAGGTGATTGTCCAGTATGTTCTTCTCCATTAGGAATGGTTGAACGAAAAGATGGGCCGCAATTGCAGTGTTCACAACAGCCTACCCATCTTTCATGGCCTTAGAGTTAGGTCTGAAACAGTGTGAAACATTGAACGTAACAACGATAGCATCAAAATAGGCGAGGTGTTGGTCTATCTTGGCCATTATGTCGAATCCACGATATCAACAGTCTCGAACGCCTGCTTTTTTGTTGGTATTTCTTATGCTATTGGTTCCATGTACTGCGTTTGTAAGTTCCCAAGGAAGTTTAGAGGCTCCTCTTAAAGAGACCCATGCATCAGCAATTCTCGTCGATGGCTTGCCGCCGCTTTTATGTGGTGACGAAATCTGCGAACGCCCTCTTCGGGAATACGAGCGTGATGGACGATTTGCAACTCGAGAGTATAGTTCATGGCAAGCATATGGTCCTGATTTAGATTGGAATGGGATGGATGACCGCCTCCAGCATATTCTAAATGGGGAAGAATCGATGTCTCCTACTGCAATTGTTGGCCCAGACGGAAAGAAGTCAGTGGCAATTGTTGTCGATTACGCTTGGCATCCCACAGAGATTGAAATCTCTCAACTCAAGAATGTGCTTAATCAGCACGGCTGGGTTGGTGAAGAACAAGGCGCTTGGTTTTCAGAACTCAACAGCATTGATTCTCTTGTGGTCGATAAAGTTCCAGTTTCCGCTCTAATGGATATTTACTTCCTTGAGGGAGTCGTTGTCATCGAAATGCAAAATGTAATGATGCCTACGAACGATATTGCAACCCGTGCTATGATGGCTCGGGAATCTGATATTTATTCCAACACCGTAT
>CALBJF010000049.1 GCA_937892665.1 uncultured euryarchaeote
GTATTGAAATCTTAGAAATCATCTCTCAAACACCTCATTCAGCCTTAGTCAAAGCCTTAGCTAGTGGCCCTGTTTCAATGATTTTCAGCAGGCATGAAGATGCTTGGTGGATCAGCCCAACACACATGTCGCAGAACGGATTTCTCATGACGATTCGTGGAACAAAAGATGGTCTTAGGAGAGTCCGTTCTGAATTATCCGCAATGGTCGGTAATGGTTTTTCAGTAAAACTCGGTGCTGAATCTCTTCAAAGTCCTGAGTTCAGTGATTTGCTTCCTGAAAAACAGAGATTGGTTCTCGATAAGGCGATTGAAATGGGCTACTACAGCCGTCCACGAGGTTGCACTCAACGAGAAATTGCTGAGGCTATGAGCATCAAACAAGCAACAGTTAGCGAACATCTGCAATCCGCTGAGTCAAAAATCATTAATTCAATCGGGAAATAATAGGCAGGTCCTATCATGATTGGGTCTCAACCTATCCCTTGCGTACGCACACGCGAGGCATGCGCCCAGTTTCACTTCGCACATCAGCCCTAATGCTAACGCTAATCATGGTCTTAATGCCCATGACTCCGTTCGCAGATCAGAACTTCAAATCAAGTGACTCCGCCTCTGAAGAAACTGGTGAAGAGCTCAATGAACAAATAATTATGAGCACTGGTAACACTGGAAACGCCGATTCATTGGCGTTCGGTTTGCAATCCGGATGTGCTATCGGCGCATCTGGCAACATCAAGTGCTGGGGTGACGGCAGTGAAGGTCAACTCGGTCTGGGTAATACTCAGAACATTGGAGACAGTATAGATGAAACTGGCACTGATCTCCCGTTCGTAAATCTGGGAGCTAATGCATCAATAGACAAGATTGTCATGGGCAAAGACCATTCTTGTGCACTATTCACAAACGGTTCAGTCAAGTGTTGGGGAGAGTCCTCAGTCCTTGGTTTGGGCTACTCATCAAGCAATGGCGGATTCGGTGACGGATACCTCGAAACTGGCGACACATTGCCATTCATGCAATTCCCTACTGGCCGTACAGCAACAATGCTAGAAGCTGGAAAGAGCCACACCTGTGCAGTCATGGACAACAACGACCTAATCTGCTGGGGAGACAACAGCAAAGGGCAACTGGGTCTAGGTGACACTGACAAGAGAGGAGATTCATCCGGAGAAGTTGGAACAAATTTCGAAGTTACCAGTGCACCTACTGGAAGAACTGTTGACAGTATGGCATTGGGCTGGGACCACACTTGTGCGGTTTGGGACAATGGAAGCGTGTCTTGCTGGGGAGGCAACGACAACGGACAACTCGGACTTGATTCAACCACCGATATCGGTGACGGAGCATCCGAAATGGGAGACAATCTGGATTTCCTAGACCTTCCAGGAACCGCTAGCGCAATCACAGCAGGTGATGGATTCACTTGTGCAATCGTCGATGACAGTGGAAATGACAAAGCATTCTGCTGGGGATTGAATGATTTCGGACAACTTGGAATTGAATCTACAACAAATGTTGGAGATGGCTCAGGCACCTCTATGTCTTCTATCAATAATGCTGATTTGACTTACAATGTTCAATCAATTGATGCTGGTGAAGACCACGTTTGTGCTACCGTTCAATACAGTTCTTACAGACCAGTTCAATGCTGGGGTAATGGTGCGGATGGAAGGCTAGGATACGGTAGCCAAGACAGCAGAGGTACAGGACCCGGTTCTACAAATGGAATGGGCAGTAACCTGCCTTATGTCCGATTAACTACCTCTTCCAGCCATTATGCATATTCGGTGACTGATATCGAACTTGGCGCAGGTACAACTTGTGTAATAATGTCAAACACCGACGTAGTTTGCTGGGGAGACAACGGAATTGGCCAACTAGGATACGGAGACACAGAAGACCGTGGAGATGGTCAAACCGATCTACCATTCACTACTGAACTCGCATTAGAATTGGATGAAGAAGTCAAGGAGAATTCATGTAACATTCTAGGAGTTCCAGAACAAAGAGATGAACTTGACAAGAGATTAGATTCCGATTCTAGCGACACTGGTGACTTGATTTCGATGGTAGAAATACCAACCACTGGATGCCCTGCAATCGCATACTATGATTCAGGTAGTGGCAACGTAAAGTTCGCAGCATACGATAACGGAATGTGGGCTGTTGAAACACTAGGTAGTGATTCTGGAGTAATCGATGTTGACATCGTCATGGATGCTGATGGTAACCCACACATCGTTCACATGACTTCAAGTGGTACAGACAGAGTGTCCTACACCACTAAAGTAAACGGAATTTGGACCGAAGATACCTTGACTGGTATGGATGGAACTGAAGAATTGTCATTATCAATTGATTCAAATGGAGACTTGAGACTTCTAACTGTCACAACCACTGAATTGGTTGAATCCACGTGTTCAAGCGCCTGTTCCAGCTTTTCAAACTGGGCAAACAGTAACACTTTAGTTGCCACTGATGCGAGTACTGTTGACTCTAATGGAGATCATTCAGTTCATATTCCAGCAGGAATTTCTAAACTGTATTACTCGGAATCACTAGGAACCCCTGCTCTTGTTTCTACAGATGTTTCATCTGCGTATATGGCTGCGAGCATTGATGTTGCACCAGATGGAACAATTTCGATTGCTCACACGAATGATGTCTACCAAACATACTATTCTTCATGTTCAAGCGCTTGTACTTCCGCATCTTCATGGAGTACTGAATTAGTATCCAATGACACCTCTAGCGAGGTAGTATTGCAATTTGATGGCGATGGAACGCCTTGGATTCTACTTACCCACAACACAACTGGTGCAACCTTGTTCAGTTTGAACAATGGAACATGGGATGGCCAAGCAATATCTGCATGGCCAGGTGCTGCTGATTCCTTTGGCATGATGATTAACTCTGCAGGATATGTATTCACTTCTCTTCACCTAGTTAGCGCTGGAGAATTATGGGCAGTTACTAACCCTGCAGTTGCAGGCGCTGGTTTGTACGTGGATGCTGATGGAGATGGCTGGACTGGAATGCAAGAACTTTCTTGTGGAACAGACCGCATGGTTTCTTCGTCCACTCCAGGTGACTTCGATGAAGATGGCCGCTGTGACAGTATGGATACTATCAACAATCTACCTGCAGTCGGAGACTCAAGTGTTCTTACTCAAGGAGCAGACTTCGCATGTGCAATTCTTGCTAATGAAGAAATCGAATGTTGGGGAGATAACACCTATGGAAAACTGGGCGGATCTGCTTTGGGAACTTCATGGCCAACTGGCTTTGAAGCAGTGGACATAGATGCTGGAGAAAACCACGCTTGTGCACTTTCATCCGCTGGAGAGATCATGTGCTGGGGTAGAAATAACATGGGACAAGTTGGTGTAGGAGCAATTTCAACTTCAGAAAGCCCTACTGTACTCACACTACCTAATAATTACCAAGCTGCAGACTTAGCAGTAGGTGCAAACCACAATTGTCTAACAACAACAACCAGTCAAATTTACTGCTGGGGAGATGGTGGAGATTCACAAACAGGAGAATATTACGTCACAGATCCTTCTGCTGGATACGATGATGACTTTGAAGCAGCAACAATTGCTTCTGATTGGACATTAGAAGGTTCAGTTGGACAATTCGGTACTCAATGGGCACTAGACACTACCGATGCATCTTCCGGCACTAACTCATTCCAATCCAGCGGCCATGCTTCTTCGTCCGACATAGGTTTTTCAATAACTAAAATGTTTACAAGTGGAGCTGTTTCCTTTGATTACAAAACAGATACATGTCCTAGCCTAAGCGGTTGTAGTGACCGATTGTCATTCTCTATCGACGGAGTTGAAATCAATTCCTCGAAGGGACAAATGAGCAATTGGGCATCATTCAATAGCAGTATTACAGCAGGAATGCATGAACTCAGGTGGTCTTTCATCAAAGATGGGGCCTCTTCAAATGATGCAATGGGAGACGTTGTCGCAGTAGATAATATCCAAATTCGAACAGGATTTAGAATCGAAAGTGGAGGAGTCGTTGATTCTCCTGAGATTATGAACTTGGACGCTGGCGGCCTAACCGATTCAATTGTTGCAGGCGAAAGGCACACTTGCGTAACTAACCACTTAGACGAAGTTTGGTGTATGGGTTACAACGGAGGAAGTAGCAAAATGGTGCTCGGAAATTCAAGTACCACTGCCACCAACTCTTCATCACTGGTTAAGCTCGATATTGGCTTTGGAACCGATACAGTACGCTCCATAACTGCTGGTTTTGACACCTCTTGTGCTATTTTGGACAACAGTACACAAGCGGTATGTTGGGGACAAAGAAGCGACTGGAGTGATTCTGGTGCAACAACTAGATCTGGAGAATTACTTCTAGGTTCATCCAGTCCATCCAATAGTGGAACTGTAGTTGACTTAGGTTCCGCGGGTGACCGAATTTATTCAATCACCATGGGTGAATCTCATGCATGTGCTATTGTTGAAAATACAATCGAATGCTGGGGTGTAGAAGAATCTGGTTCATTTGGACAAGGCTCTAGCACTACTGCAGCATACAGCACACCACAGACAATTTCTGTACCTTCTGGATTGACTGCAAAACAGATTGTAATCGAGCATTCAACCGATTCAACATGTGGAATCTTCGAAGACTCCGCTGGTGCTTCATCAGTAATTTGCTGGGGTGACCAAACTGCAGTCGGATATTCTACTTCCAACCCAGTTACAACACTAGCAGATTCACCGGTTGAAGATAGTAATGGCGACGAAATCATGCCTTCAGATGATTCACTTTCTCCTTATGATATCGTAGACCTCCAATCTGGTTCCGCCCACACATGCGCATTATCTCGTCAAGGATTGATTAAGTGCTGGGGAGGAAATCAACAGGCGCAATTGAGCATTCCTTTGACTTCAACACACCTTGGAGACAACATCAATGAGATGGGTGCTAATTTGCCATATATCGATTTAGGAGCAAATGTTACAGCAACACAACTGAGTGTAGGACAATATCACAATTGTGTTATTGTGCAATCTAGCGTAGATAGTAGCATGAATGGAAAGGTCATGTGCTGGGGTTACAAT
>CALBJF010000050.1 GCA_937892665.1 uncultured euryarchaeote
GGCAATTGACCTCTGTATACCCTTGCGACAGGCATCTCACGCGTCCGTACCCTCTCGTGAGATACTCACACAAGGGTATACAGAGGGGTAATAAAATTGAAAGTGGTTAAATATTAACGGGACATCATTCCTGATAGTGACAGAGTTCTTTTTGAACGACGTCGCAACTTGGAGAGACTCAAAATGAGTAATAGAATGATGATTTCTTTATTTTCGTTGACAATTTTTGTACATTCTGCATCTGTTGCTTCTGCGCATGGTGAAGCAGAAGCCTCTTCTGTCTTGAGCAATATACAAATTTTATTGATTTCAGTTTCAATTTCTGTAGTTGTGTTCTTAATATTGCGAACAAAATATTCTGAGAAATTATCAGTATTTACGCCTTCCATTTTTTCACTGGCATTATTCACTGGTTTAGTGCACATTCTGTTGGGAATTAATGATCGAACCTTACTTCTTGGAGGAGGTGGCGTGTTAGCCATTATCGCCTCACCAATGCTGATAAAAATGAATGATTCGAGAGAAAGAATTGCTCGATATTCTTTAGCATCAGTTTCTCTGTTCATGTTTATTGCATATTTTGTTTCAAACCATGACATCCACTCTATTTTGGAAGATTACCTCGGAATCTCTGCTAAAGTTTCTGAGATTGGGTTGATTATTGGCCTCATTAAGAATCGCAAAAGTATTCAGTCAGGAGAAGAATAGTATTGGGGAAATTACATTGCGTCTATTACTTATCATATTGTTATCGAGTCTTCTGATTGCTCCATCAATGGAGGTATTTGGTTCATCACATGGAATTGAGGGATATTCTGAAACGGGTTGCAACTGCCATGGATCGAATCCTGGTAGTGAGACCTATGTTGAAATTATCGGAATTCCAGATAACTATTCACATGGAGAAATATATGAATTAACGATCATTCTTACTGGTGGCCCTCAAGAAGCAGAACAAGGCCACAGGGGAGGATTCAATCTGAAAGCCTCCGATGGAGATTTTTCTTCCAAAGATTCGGCAACATACATCACCGAAAACGGTGAAATTACGCATGACCATTCCGGAGCGAATCAGCGTACTTGGGATATCGAATGGAAAGCTCCTTACAGTGATGAAGATGTACGGTTCACCATAGCAGGCAATGTTGTTGACGGAGACCATCAACCAACGGATGGAGATGATTGGTCTTTAGAAAGTTATACCTCTTACGGAAGTAAATTAGCATTGTCTGATCAAATTCTTCAATATTCTGATATTTTAATTTTGATGTTTCTTTTCGGCATTCCACTTGTTTTGCTTTATCGGAAAAAATCATAATTCCTTGTTTAGGCTAAAAATTCACACCGTCTCTTGTGGGTTGATACAGATTACCGACATATCATTCCCACGAAACCGCAAGGGTTCTTACAAACCCCTCAAGACATTATGGAGGAGTACAATGGGTGTTCAGTCCCCCAGTACACTGCCCACCCTCTGATTGGTATTTACTCGCCCTTCGAGAAAGCAATAAGTTGATCAAGGGGAATATGGTCGACTGTGTCTTTACAATAATGTGCATTGACAACCTTTCCATTTTCGTCGATGAGAATATCAACAGGAATGGTTGAGAGTTTTGAGATTGAGAGAGTCAATGGAACGTAACCCTTTACGAGAGCTTTGAGCATTGTAAGAGGAGCACGCATTGGAGCCCAGAGTACACGAAGCAACGATTTCTTGACATCGTTTTGGAGATACTGTTCGTATGTCTCATCTGCAACAACACTGAATGGAGGATTATGCTTTTTCATACGCTTTGTTAATTCACCTATTTTAGCGTCAAAAACACCAACCATGACAATGTCATCTCCAAATTCATCCCAGCGCTTAACGATATCATGGATTCGGATGTTACAAAATGGACAAGAAGAGAATCTGAAAAACGTAAGAATCACCCGCTTTCCTTTCATTGCTGACATGTCAAATGTGGTTCCATCGATCGCTGGTAGTGTGAACTGTGGGGCGTCGTCACCCACTGTAAGTTGCGGCATGTTCTCTTCTTGTGTGCGGGGTAAAAAAACTCTTTGAGTTAGGGAACTCTCTCTTACTTCTTTGCATTACGCTGGCGTAACGCTTCGACAGCAAGAACGCTCACAGCAACTTGAAGATTGTAGGACGGGACAAACCCATCCATTGGAAGTCGAACAACCTCATCACAAGCGTCGAGAACCTCTTGAGAAACACCTTCGCGTTCTGCACCCACAACGAGTAAAACATTCCCTGTCAAATCTGCATCCCAGGGCCCAACTGTCCCAACATCTTCAGCAGCAATGATTCTGAAACCAGCTGCTTTTGCAGTTGCTAGGATGGTTTTTGTATCG
The DNA here is from genome assembly GCA_937892665.1 of uncultured euryarchaeote. GTDB lineage: Archaea > Thermoplasmatota > Poseidoniia > Poseidoniales > Poseidoniaceae > MGIIa-L2. Next base: position 2,359 of record CALBJF010000050.1, read on the forward strand.
CTGTAGACGACTGGAATAAACCGGTCTGCTCTCATACTTGATCGGCGAATTGTGCGACGGTCCTCGTGCGTTCTGGAGATGTTGAGAACGACTGCATCAGCGCCACTTACTTCCACTGTTCGAATCCCGAATCCGAGGTTTGTTGGGTACTGAACTCCATCAAGAAGCCATATTGATCCGCCTCTTGCAAAGATTTCCTCGAGTTCTCCTTTTGGTTCTCTTCCGATAAGGGCAAGAGCATCTGTTGTACCTACTGCTGACATTCTCCACAGGTCATTGGTCGATCCTTCTTCGAGTGGAATTTCTTGCTCAAGACAAACTGCTCTCAAGCGATTTGTATCTCTTTCACGATCGACGAGAACAAGTTCAATACTGTGCTCTCCTTTGAGCGCCTGGAAGATGTTTTCAGAGCCTTGAATCTGGTGAGCCATAGAAATCCCAGAGGGTCTTGGTGTTTGAGGTTCTCCCTGAAAGCGTGCAAAACTTAGACTCCGAAGGTGTAATGATAATATGCTCATACATCAGCATCTTGGATAATCTGGTAGTTCGACACGTCAGCATTGGGGCTTAATTATGAAAAAAATGATTCCACTTTCAATAGGTCTCGTTCTTGTCTTATGCTTACCTTCTCTGTTGTATACTGGGTCCTATATCGTTTCAGATACTCCTGTTCCTATGGAAGGAGTTGAACCATCGCCTTACCCAGATGAGCCTTTGACTGAAGGCTACCTTTTTCTCATCTTTGATGGCGGCCGAAAGGATATGATGAGTGATCCTGAAATCATGCCAAATCTGAATAAAAAAGGCGAAGAAGGCGCTTACCTGCATATTCTCGCTAATCCATTAACGATGACCGCTATGTGCGTTAAGGAAATGGCGACTGGAGTTCCGTCACGTCCGAATGAGGCCTTGCAGAATTTCCACCCTCAACATCCAGGGAGCCCTGATGGGTTCAATCTAGCATCATCCCATGATCAGAATGGAGATGGAGAACCAGATAATTACGTTGGTTTGATTGGGGATTATGTTTGGTCTGGCTTGTTCCCTGACAACAAAGAAAACGTACCATATTCCAAGGCTCGATACGGACATGCTGATTATTACGAAGGTGATGAAGAGGGTTTTGATACCTTGATCGGATGGCTGAACGGAAAGGTTCCAGCAGGACAAGATCAGCCAAGAAATCTCATCATCGCTCACCTAGCCGGTCTTGATAGCGTCGGTCATCGGTATGGTTCAGTTGGTCCCGATTACGAGGAAAAGATGCGTTGGATCGACGATCAATTAGTGGATGTATTCGAAGCAGTACCTGATGATTGGACTGTTCTAGTGACCTCAGATCACGGGTTAACAGATTCGGGACAACATGGTTCTGACTCCAAACAACAACGTGAGGTTGCAGGATTTATGTGGGGGCCAAACATAAAGTCAGGAGTTGAGGTAAAAGGTCTCAATCAGGTCGATGTTGCAACTCTTCCATCAGTCTTGTTATCCCTCCCAATGCCTCATGCTATTCACGGTAGAATCCCGCTCGATGCGTTTGATATTGACTCCCCAAAACGAGATGTAATCGAACAATGGAACTGGGATGCTACGGTCGCTCGCAATGATTGGCTAAAAGAAGAAGGACATCCATATGTGAAAGGACTTGATCGTTCGACAATTGAATGGGAGAAGATAAAAGTCGATGAAATTGGAATACGGTCTTCTGATGTTTGGCTAAGTGTAGCAACAATTTTGGCTTTGACGATGCTCATCTTCTATGGATTAAGATCTAAAAGGCAATCTTCGAAAGTATCTCTCTCTACTTCTTTCGGGTTTATGTCTCTCTTTGCAGGTTCGATGATACTTTCATACAATCGAGATACTACTGCATGGTTGTATTATCCAATGGGCTTATTTTTACCACTCTCGTTGTTCCTGATTGGGTTGCTGATTCTGAGAAATGAACGATGGCGAAATTTTGAGTATAAAGCGCAACACATTGTGAGTTTGAGTCTCCTTCTTGTAGGTATGATTCTTTATCCCGAAACGAGGTTGTCAACCATTGGTCTTGCTATATTCTTTTACGTTCTTTTCGACCGTTATTATCTCAAACGTTCGGAGAAAAATATGCCGTTACCAATATTTATTCCGTTTATGTTGACATGCGTCATTGCTCTCTTCCTGAGTGATCACAGACTGATTGGAGGGTCTCTGACAAGGGGGCTGTTGATAGCCGTACAATACGAATGGCTTTCGATGCTCTTTGTATCGATTCTGATGATTTCTTCCGCATCGTTGTTGTATCTCTGGTATGTCGAATCAATTCGATCAAAATCAACTTTAACAATTGTATCAACATTATTCGGCTTGTTACCTGTTGCTATGTGGTTCAAAAGAGATGAGATCGATTGGGTTGTTCTTTCAATCTTCATCTTATGCATAGGAGTTGCAATCTTTGAAGCTGTAATGGGCCGTAAGCGCAATTCAATTGGACCGATACGATTTGTTGGGTTTGCATGGGTTACAATTAGTTGGGGCGCATACGCTGGCGCTACTACAATGGTGCTCTACACCGGATTTTACCATCTCATGCAACACGAATTCAAATTCTTAAAATCACAACAGGATAAACCAGTATTGGAATCCGCACGTTATGTGCTTCTTGCATTGATTCCTATCGGAGCATGGTTCACTTGGTGGGCTACAATGGGGCAACTAGACGGCCTTTCTCATCCAAGAGATATCGACC
>CALBJF010000051.1 GCA_937892665.1 uncultured euryarchaeote
TCTACTCTAGCAAAATACTCTCTTCCATCTTGTGAAAACATACCCCATCCAAGGTCGTCCGGATAAGTCGGTGACAATTCGTCACAAACAAGGACGAAGGGTTGTTCGTTGTCGACCATGACATTCCAGGAGGCCAAGTAATTATGATATGCTCCAGGATGCGAGACGATTAAGGGTCTATTTTCGACCTTTGGAAACGGTATTTCTGAATACATTCCCCTACCTTTTCTAAGCATCACAAACACCTCGGATATCCAATCGGTACAACTCTGAAGATTCTCTTTGTTTGTCTTTCAAGCCTCGAATAATCACTCGCATCACAAACTCCACCCTTCTCAGAATACTTTGCAGTGTCATATATTGTCGAACCATGCATTGTAACAATGTGTGCGGTACACAATTTACCATTCACATCTGGGTCGCTAGGAGGGTCTACCGAATAGAAACTCAAAAAGAACAAATCGTTAAGTTGTTTCAATTCATCAATCAAGTAACCAATTCTTCTTTGATCATGGTTGCAGTATGCTAACTGCATTCCATAGGGTTTGAGTGCTTCAGACCATGAGTGGGGTGATTGAGAATTTGTTACTGCTTTGAAATCTTCAGGCGTAACATCTGCACCGGTTGCTCTTGCAACCATGCACAATGTTGTTGCTACACAGGAAGGCCCAATTTGCTTCAGATGTTCAAGTTCCAAATCAGGGAAGAAGGTTTCATTCTCCTGTCCTCTACTTAGATGCCAGAGTGGTGCACTTGCGTCAGGTTTCCAACTCATTTCTCTTCCTCCTTTCTTTGGAACCTTCTTATTCCGTTTACTCTGCTGGGATGACAGGTTAGGCAAGACGTATCAAAGCAAGGCCAAGAGTAATCATTTCCAATGAAATTGATGTACTTCCTGTCAACCATAGTTTGCCAAAAAGGCCTCGAATGATCCCATGTGTCGACCCATATTGTTGCTTCAGGAAAGAATCTCCTGATTCTCGAAATCATTTTACTTCCATGTCCTTTTCTTCTTTGTTGTTCATTAAAGACAATGACATGATGGATTTCGATAACAGTCCAATCCTCATTTGGAATTATTGTGCATACTGCGTAAGGGAAACTGCCCTGGAATATCCACCATCCTGGCCTCTTTTGATGTTCAACAAAATATGCTTCGTTCGGTCTAAATTTGCTTTTTTCTAATTGTATCATTTTCTCACTTCTCATTGGTAGTAATAATCTTCTGGTCTACCACCTGGCCATTCTTTTTCCATCTTCTCGATGTATTCCCTTGTTCCTTGATCTTCCTCAAATTGAATCTTCCAAATTTCAGTATCATCGATGCAGAGATGGATTAAACTCATCATAGAGAGTGGAAGGCTCTCATCAATTGATTTGTGGAAGCAAAACCATGAATCTGCAGTATGGACGCTCTGCATTCCTCCATAGTCAGGGACATGCTTTGGACAAATCCAAAAGCTGCCTAGGGAATGCTGGACAGCATCTTTGAATCCAATTTGAGAAAAATGATACTTCCATCTATGCGCTGAATCCGCTTCTTTCTTTCTCTTCCATTCTTCTTTTTTTCTTCCATAATCGTTCATCGAACCTGGATTAGCCCAACAGTCTTCTTCGATGGAAATATCGAAAGAGAATATCGTACCATGGTTACCAATTACCGTCATAGTGTATTCATCATAAGAGATACAATCTTGGTTGTAAATAAATTCAAAGAACGAAAGCCAATGCTGTCTCTTAGCTTTGAGTTCACTGCTTTCTACTTCGTCTTCAAAATGAAGAGCATCATCCATTGATGTGAGGCATAGTTCCCATTCTGGCCATACAGACCATCTCTTATTCTCATCCTGATTTTGCTGATTATACGCATAAAAAATGGACATTAATCCATCAATCGTATCAAGTTCTTTGTTGTAGTCTATCATATCTTCTGGTTTTTTGTATTGTTTTGTCATGTTATCTCCTCCTGTTGTTTATTGAATGTGGCGGGGGTACTCGGAGTCGAACCGAGATCCTAGGATTCGAAATCCCAGATGCTATCCATTACACCATACCCCCAAGGTATGTTCAGATTCCAGAACGGAATTCATCCGTTCTATAACCGTCATCTTATCGAATTGGATGGAATCTGAAATATCGGCGATACCGATACTTCCAAGAATGCTTTTCTGTCATATTATTCCTCCGTCTCAAATAGCCTATATCGTCATACTTAATAAATGTTAAGTAATAATACGTCAAAAAACAGTCAAAACACTCGGTAATTTCAAACAAGACATGTGTGTGGGAGATTCATGCACATCGTGATGGTCTCAGGGGAATACCCTCCCCGATGGGGCGGAATGGGTTCGGTTGTCTTCCATCTTGCGGGCCATCTTGCTCAACGTGGACACAAGATTACAGTCATCACAAGAAAGCACAAATCGATGCCTCCCACTCAACCTGGCGTCGAAGTTATTCCAGTTCGTTGGACTCCATTGCCCATGGCATTCACCCGTTCCTTCGGGAAAAATGCTCTCAAGGCTCTCATCAAACTCAATCGTCGTCGCTCAATTGATGTCGTAAATGCTCACCTTCCACTTGTATCATGGTCAAAATCCCAATTCAAGTTCATCGAGAAAAGTATCGCTCCTGTTGTTAGTACACTGAATGGCTCCTGGGTCGGGGAAAAAGAGGGTGTTCGCCGAGCTGCAATGAACCGAGAAACTGCGACTTGGAAAAATCCGAATGATCTCGCTATCCGTCTCACGAGTTGGTGGTACAAGCGATACGAACGAAACGGTGTTTTGGAATCCACGTGCAGTGTTGCAATCTCACGATCAACTCTTGAAGAATTTCATGAGTTTTACAAGATACCCGATGATGCGGATATCGAAGTCATTCATTATGGATGCGATCCACGAGTATTCAGGCCTCCTAACAAAGACGATGAGGCTGAACAATTAAGCCACGAGCGAATTCGAAAAGCCTACGATTGCGCCGATGAAGAAGCATTGAGTTACGGACCCAAAACAGAAACTCCAATGCTGCTGGCAGTTGGCCGCCTCGTCGCTCGAAAAGGCTACATGTCTCTCTTACGAGCTATGCCATTGATTCTGAAGGAACATGAAAACGCTCGATTGGTTATTGTTGGAAGAGGGCACATGAAGAAAGCACTCCTCAAGGCTGCTGAAGAATTAGGAGTTGCACATGCAGTATTCATCAAGAGCGGTATGGCATTTGAAGAACTTGCTCAACATTACCGATCTGCTGATTTGGTCGTTTACCCATCTTACTACGAAGGACAAGGTTTGATTCCTCTAGAAGCGCTCGCTTCAGGCACACCTGTTGTAACCGTTGACCAGCCTCCTCTGACAGAAATGGTTGATGATACCGTTGGTGGATTGTTCGATCGTGGCGATCATGCTGGGATGGCAAAGGCCGTTTGCGATGAACTGAATGGTTCAGTCAAGCGGATTAAAAAGGCTAAAGCAGGCCGTAAACGAGTCCTCGAATCGTTCACATTCGAAGGAAATGCAGAAGCTTACGAAGATATATTCCAACGCTCAGTGCAGAAACGACACTGGAGAGATAAGTAATTCTCTGGAGTCCATTCTTTCTTCCAAACGCGTATTTTAGGTTGAACTAATGTAGCAACATATGAAATGTTAGTTGCTTTTCGACGAAGCATGATGAGAAAACAGGTTGTAATTTTCACCCTCATGATTTTACTTTTTGCAACTCCTTCCTATGCAACAGAATCCAAAGATACTGAACAGGTTGAGAAGTTCGGTGTTGGCTTCGATGAAGTCGTCATCGCAGATTCATCTGACTTCCTCTCAGATCCACGAGATTTAGAATTCCATCCCGGAAGAACCAATGAACTCTGGATTGCAAATCGTGCTTCTGATAGCATTACAATTGTTGAGGACACAGGAATGGATACCCAAACCTCTCAAAACAGAAAGGATTCGAACCGCAATCACTTCCTTGAAGAAGTTAGTGCTATTTCCTTTGGTGCTTATCATCCTGAATTTGATTGGCAATGGGGTTCAGCCCAAGAAACAGGAAACACGTTCTGTGGGCAGATAACAGAGAACTATTTCATGGGTCCAACTTTGTGGCCGTCTTCATTAAATCACTTCGCTGTTGAAAACCAAAACAATGGCAATGGTCTTCTTGGGAGTCATATCGACATGAACCACGAATCACCGTATGGCGTTGGAATTGCTCACGATTACGACAATGTATACTGGTACAATGATGGCTACTACGGCGAACTTGTGCGTTACGACTTCAAAGACGATCACGACACTGGACAAGACGATCACTCTGATGCAGTCGTCCGACGCTATTCAG
>CALBJF010000052.1 GCA_937892665.1 uncultured euryarchaeote
GTTAGAGACTCCTTGTCATACATCCAGGCCTATTACCATGGTATTTGCAGATAGTTTCCCGGTACGGGCACTTCTCTATAGATTCATTTATCTGCTAGAATGCAATTCATAACGTGGCTCATTTTAGAAAATTAAACTCAAAGAAGTGATCGCACCTGCCAAACCAGCGATCACTCCTCCACCAAGAAGAACGCCGATGCTGCGGAGATTACCTAGTCCGTACTTCGCACTCGAGACCATTCCTCCTGCGATTCCCAGAGTTACATTTCCAATCGACACGAACATCACCGATGTAGAAACGCTCGAAGCTTTCTCCCTCACTTTTTCTGCTTCTTGGACTGCTTGCTTTGATTCCTCGTAAATGTCGGTCGATTCTTTGTGAATTTGATCATAGAACATTTGTTGCAATTCCTCTGATTTGAACTCACCCTCGCTGTTGAGGTCTCCACTAGAATTGGCCATACTCTCATCCAATAGTTTGTTGATGAGGATCTGAGAATTTTCCATGCCTGTCACCGCAAAATTATACGAATCCAGATATCTTTTGTAATCGTCAGTTGCCCTTTCGAATTTATTGATTGCCGATTCTAATTCGGAATCATATTGCTCAGATTGTAAAAATCTAATGAACAATCCAGTAGTAGAAATCTCCTCTTTTTGGGCACTGATTTCTACCCTAACCTTTGCTTTTTCGATGTTATAATAATTTGCCGAGTCAAGGTGGGATTCAACCTCACCAGCGTAATAATCGTGTGCTTCTTGATACCAACTCAAATTTTCAGAATCATTTGTTAGTTCAGCAAATTGTATCAACATGGAGTAAGTGTTTCTTTGATTCAGCGAAACCATCCAGTTATCAGTGGCGGTTGCTTCAGCGGATTCCCACAAGGCGAATTCGTATTCTAAATCTGACAATGTTTTTTCTTCCTCACTTAGTGTATACGTCTGTAAAAGAAGCATTTCATATATTCCTTGAGGTTTGTCTGTTAGGATATACAAGTCAAGGCTTTGGTTTCCATCGTCAAATACGTAACCTACCT
>CALBJF010000053.1 GCA_937892665.1 uncultured euryarchaeote
AGCGTTGCTCACCAACAACTGGGAGAACTTCAAGAGCTGCAATTCGAATGCTTGGTTCATCTGATTCCAATGCTTTGAGCAGACTGGCGTGTGCTCTATCAGCCCAGACGCCCTTCAATCTACCAAGACCTCGGATGCCATCTTCCCGAGGCAACGTGTATCGGCGGCCACCCCAATCGATCTGAAGTTCTGGAATTTCCCCATTGGCCAGAGCAAGAATATCTTTTCTCGAACACTCCTGCCATGGACCAGTGACCTGTTTGGTGGTGCCTTTCTTACGTGGCTGACGCCCTGTAGCAATGGGAAGCCCAGTACGGGGGTCGCGTGCAACGTAGTCTTTTGCCATACACCAATCGAAGGTGGCACTCGCTCAGGAGATATGAACTTTCACAATACACGGGTCTGACTAAACATCGGCAATGCTCAAGAATGTGATGAAACACAGAGGTACTATGAGGAAAGGTAAGGTCGTACTTCATTTCATCATAATGGTACTCATCCTGCTTGGAACAATCCAACCAAACCCATCTTTATTTGGAACACAGCACTCGGAAGTTGAGCATGCGAGCGGTGAGGAGACAACATTTACCGATCCCGGATTTCTCCTTAACAAAGTAGCACGCAACGCAACTATCTCAGAATTAGAACTTGTACGACCAGAGATAACATGGTCACCAACGACTGGAGGAGGCCTTTTGATAACGAGAGCACATGGCTGCATGGCACATGATACAACAAATGATATCGTTTACCTGATGGGAGGAAGAACAGATCCTGATCCACAGCAACAAAGCGATGAGGCTGCTACGAATTTAATCGAAATTTTCAATATTTCAACAGAGACATGGTCGCTCTCTTCATCGAGTATGCCAAACAGTCAACAATACCATGAATGCGTACAAGTAAACGACAAGGTATACTCCATCGGAGATTGGTACCCAGGTTCTAATCCGGCACAGAAATCAACTGGGCAGATGCAAGTGTATGACATCTTAACTGATTCATGGACCACAACACCGCCTGCAATGCCAGCAACGAAGGAAGTAGGTAATTTTGGAATGACCGCAATTGGAACGAAAATCTACATCGCTGGAGGCGTACAGAACGCATCAGCCAATGATGTTACTGATCGATTACTCGA
>CALBJF010000054.1 GCA_937892665.1 uncultured euryarchaeote
AACGCTCGCTCGAGAAGGGATTCTCGAATGGTTGCTGTATTGTGTCCAACAACCGTCATTTCAGGAATCTTTTGATTATCTGGCATAGTCATCTGTTGTGGTGCAGGCAGTCTGACATGTCCGTCTAAGGAAGACTCAAATCTCCAATCGACTCCAAGAAGTTCGAGTTGTTCTCCTGGCTCAGCCAAGGGGCTGTAGAAGAAGTTGAGATTAAACACTGGTCCAATAACGTACTTTTCGATTCGTGCACCGTCCAGAGAGGATTGGTCAATTATTCCATCCTTGAGCAGAACTTGTGATTTTTCTTGATATTCTTGATATGATGCACAGGTGAAGAATCCACGTTCAAGTTTTTTCTGAGCGTGATGGAGTTTGACAATGACTAAACAATCAATATCTTCTGGGTTTTCAATTGCTTCTGGATATGGAAGTCCAGCTTTGTCAAGAATCCAATAGTAGTCTTGCTCTTCTGTTCGCTCTTCCATGCGCAACATGTTTCTTGAACCAAAGAGAGGGACTTTGAATGTATTTTCAACATCTTCAATTGTTGAATATGAGGTGAATGATCGGTTTGGAATGTAGACCACGTTTCTTTTACGCATTTCAGCCTGCATGGATTCCGACATGACATCATTGAATGAAGGCATTACAATGGCTTTGTCAACCATTCCACGAAGAACACGTCCAGAACTCGAACGCTTTGTTTTGAAATATTGAGAATAGGTCTTTTCCCGACCGTCTTGACAGTAAGCAACTGTCGGAAATCCTTCTTCGATTCCTCCATCACAGATATCGAGAGCAGAGTGAGATGCAGTCATTCCGATACGTAATTTCATACGATCGTATTCTTCGATAATTGCTGCAATGTCATCACGTTGTAGCATGGTTCTCAACTCCTTCTCGTCGACATAGGTCTTTGATACCATCGGAGAGACAGTTTCAATCGAAGCGTTGCAATTCCATCAGTTCTTCTGTTGTGAGTGTCTCACCGGACATGAGTTTGCTCATCAGATCTTGAACTTCAACACGAGCGGTTGGGCGTGTGCCTCCTCCTGCTTCAGCACCTCGACGTGCACGCATCATGTCTTGAATCGAATGCAGGCATCGAAGGGAAACGATATAGAATCGGTGAGCTTTATCA
>CALBJF010000055.1 GCA_937892665.1 uncultured euryarchaeote
GCCTTATAAAGCGACGTTTAACCCCAATTAGTTCGTAGGTTTCAATTTACCATCCCAGAGTCAGAGTTTGTTGATTCGTTAGAATTTTTGGATCCTTTTGAGTATGGTAATTCAACAATTGATGCGAATTCATCTAGATAAGGCCCCATTGATGTGATGAGATCGACATTTGGTTGTCCTCGAAGAACCATACCATCCATGTACATCAAGGAACGAATGATTGGGAATGCTTCTTCTCCGAAACGACACCCTGCAAGAACTGCACATCGAACTGTTTTCATCATCTGTTGAGTGAGAGAAATTTCGCTAACCGTCTTTCCAATAAATCCAGTATAAATTTCATGCATACTCTCCATGTATTTTTCCTTAGCTGGACCACTTGGAGGAGTGTCTGCCATCAATAACATTGCTTCAAAAGATTGATCTAATTCGCCTTTAGCAAGATGGAAAAAGAACCCAAATAAGGCAGAACGAACTTTATCTGGTGCGTGAGATATGGCGCCCGTGTCAATAAATGTGAATTTGCCATTGTCGTCAACCATTGCATTACCAGGATGGAGATCCCCGTGGAAAGTTCCTATGCCAAACATGAATGCTCCGTGAATTCGGAAAAGTTGCAGGAGATTGTCCCAAGACATTGTCCCTTCAGCGAGTCGATCTTCCAGAGTAGGGGATTCAATATGTTCCATAACGAGGATGTGTTCATTGGAAAGTTCGGGCCAAACACGAGGGAACGACAAAAGCGGCATCGGGAATTGATGTTCAACTTCTTTCGCCTTTCGCTGTAAGAGTTCAGCCCCTTCGATTTCGTTTCGGAGATCGAGTTCTTTCAATGTGTAATCCTCAACGTGTTGGAGAAGACCTACTGGATTACCGACTTTTCTCAACCGTGGGTTGAGGAAAAGACCAATCCGAAGCCATCGCTTCATTCTTATGACGTCCTTTCGGAAGGACTTTTCAAAATCTGCTTTGATAATCTTTACAACGACATTTGTTCCATCATTGAGGACTCCTTTGTGTACTTGGCCGATACTTGCAGCTGCGAAGGGTTCTTCATCAAACGATGAAAAAGCATCGAGAAAACCATCAGGCGCTCGATTATGAATGAGATTCATTGAATCTTCGCGAGGTATTGAATTTGCCCGCTGATACAAGGATTGGAGTTGCTTACACTTTTCCTCAGAAAGTAAGTCAGGGCGAAGCGCAAATATTTGAGTGAGTTTGACAGCCAGTAAACCCATGTTCTGGATTTTGTCTAAATCCGCAGGTCCTTTCTTTGTTATCATGCGGATAAAGCGAGCAAAAGTAACCAGGCGCATAGTAAGAAAATCCCCCTTTAGTTTATCAATCGGCGTTTTTCCGCAACAGGACTTTGATTGGATTTGCGAACATGGCAGGAGTAGATTCAACCCACTCTTGATATCCTTCTCTGTCCTTCAATTCAACTTCTGACATTGCTACTCCGCTCACAAATCGCAAGAGGAGGGTGAGGATGAGTGGTCCAATTAAGGCCCAAGATGAGGCGATGCCCCCAACTAAAACAGCGAATCCACCAATTGACCACCAGATGATGGCTTCTCCCAGATGATTGGGGTGGCGGGTGATGGAGAAAATCCCATCAGTTTTCAATTGCCCAGGGCCACTGGTCTTCTTGAATTCTCGAAGTTCGATATCTCCTCTGTGTTCAATTATCATTCCGATACCATAGGTTGCGATTAGCAAGGCAGTTCCGATCATTTGGTTCGTAGACAGCGAACTTTCAACGTTGCCTTCAGAGATCAAGGACAAGATTGGAAACGCAACAAGGACGAGTAAGATACCTTGTAAAAGAAACACTTGAAGGAAACTTATCCACCACCAATTTTTGCCAGCAGTTTCCATCATGCGAACATATCGGATATCTTCACCGCGATTTTTCGTACGTTGATGGAGAACAAATGCTAACCGTATTCCCCATAGGCTGACCGCTGTCAATGTTAGTGCTGTTATCGCATTGAATGAGTTCAGTTGCAGGGCTCTCGACCATGCAATAGTGACAAAACCAAGCCCCCACAACACGTCCATGACGTCAACCTTGCCGCTCAAGACTGTTCGAAGCCATGCAAGAGTAATGTACGCAAATATGACAACACACGTTGTCGCATTGACATCCAAGACAATCACGCTGTTGATTCTGCTGGTTGTTCTTCATTGTTCATGATGATGTGGTAACGCCACAAGTCATCTGATTCACCAGTCCCGTCGATGCGACGTATGGTAACTTGCCCGTCACGTGGGAAGCGAGTCATGAGTGCTCCTTCGATAATTCCATCATCGAGCTCCCACATTGGCAATACATCAGGGTCATCGCTTGGAGGATGATCAAGTCCGACTTGTACGTGGAATACAGGGTCAATTCCATACTCGAGGCGACCAAGTCCTGCATATTCCCACCAATCCATCATTTCATCGAGGAATTCTACGTGGTTTTCTATGGAGCGTAGGGAGAATGCCAGTTCATGGCCAACTCTGTTTCCTACTTGTCGAAGCATCCTTGAAAGGTCGATTCCAAGGATTTTCAGATTCGAAAGACGTCCTTTCGTTAGTTCTTGTCGCGCCTGATTAACTTCTTTGCCAGCAGCCATAAACGCTTCTGGATCGAACGGAGTGTCATGTTCTGGAAGATCGTTGACTCCAAGTGCTCCGACCAAGGAATCCAGGAAGGAACCTTCTCCGATGGTTAGTCGCAGTGGATCATGGATTCGTCCCTTGGTAAACCGTGCCTCAGCAGTAGCAAATTGCACAGCATCTTCCCAGATGGTGTCGATGAGGTTTTCTTG
>CALBJF010000056.1 GCA_937892665.1 uncultured euryarchaeote
ATGTGCTGCCTCGGAGTTCTCTTACTCCCATTATCAGGAGTACTCTTAGCATTCTCTCAAAATCGAAAGAAGAACGTTATGGTTGTCATGGGACCAGATGGTAACCTTATGCCCCTAACAGATTATACTCCTGAGAACATTCAAGCACAACTCAATCAGCAGAAGAATGAGACTACGGATGGGCTTGACTTCGACATTCGAACAGGAGAATATGTCGACCAGAAAAACGCGAATGCACAGGCCCAAATGGGAGGTCAGCAACATGTTGCGGCAGGAAGTATGCTGACTACTGAGCAGGTTTATGCATTAATGAGAGGAGATGTTGAAGCAGCATCGACTCCTGAGGAAGAAGTCGTTCCAGATCCATTCCCTAGTTCTCCAGGAAGTTCGGTTTCAGCAAGTAGCCCTCCTAAACAAAACCTGATTAAAGCCGAAAAGCCAAGTCGTAAGATACCTAAAGCTGAGAACCAAGATTGGCAGTCATGGGACGAAGACTAATTTTTCTTCCCATTGTTTCGACGAGTTCAAATGAGGGGGGCTCTACGTAACTACAGGTTGAGTAGTATGAGTGACCTCGATAAGACGTTGAATCTTCTTCAAAATAAGACGCGTCGCTTAATTCTCGAGCGCCTTGTTCGAGAACCCCATTACCCTATGCAGCTGGCAGAACTCATTGGAATTAGTCAACAGGCCATCATGAAAAACTTGAGAGAGTTAGAGAACGGTGGTTTCGTTGAAAAAATGCAAGTCGCAAGTGAGAAAGGTGGACCTCCGAGAACAATCTTTCGAGTTCAAGAAGCGTTCTCGCTTCGTATTGACTTAGGCCCTGACCTATTCAAAATAGAGAAGAGGAAACTACCATCTGGTGGACCCCTTCGATTGAGTTCTAAACTACCATCTAGTGTTATTCCCATCGCAGAACAGGTGAGTGGGCGTAAAAAGATCAGCGTTACTGAAGGAGTACTTCATCTTGAACAACTCAATACACAACTCGAAACATTAGACCGTCAGAGAGACGCTCTGATTGCGCTACATCAACAAATCAGAGGGCGCATTTCTGCTGCCGTAGATTCAGATTTTGAAAACTATTCACAACGAACAATGGTTCACGCGCTTATTGAAACTCCAACCATTCAACCTGATCTTGGTTTGATGGCCAAGGAATTACAACTTTCAGAACAGGATATCTCAGCCGTCATGACTCGTGTACGAGAACTGGTTGAGAGACAACGCTCCGATAGGTCTGGTGAAGTTGTCGCCATTGACGACAACCCCCGCCTACGTTGGTGGCTTGGTTAAGCCTTAATCAGAATCTTCTGAGCCGAGTACAGACTTCAGTGAAGACTGTTCTGCCATTCGATCCTTTACATCCGCTCTGCGTCCCTTTCCTACAAGGAAGAGAACACCAAAGAGTGCGAATGTGAGAAGAACAATCATGGTTGGAAGTGCAACCTTTCCTAATACTTCACCTGCTACATCTAAGAATGGATTTGAAGACCCAAGTTCTTCCGATATTCGGAGAACGTTGTTTCCTTCGCTGGCTTCAACAATGTTGTTGCCTGGGTCGACGACGACGTAGACATTCTTGGTACCAGCGGTAACTGGGTAAAGCATGTACAATTCAACGACACGGCCTTCTTTCATTGAATCATCAGGCTTGTCAATAGCTCCAATTTCTTGTCGCATGACGATATTGTCTTCATCGCACATGTTGTTGTTCTTGCGGATTTCACTCTTCATGTCATCATCATCGTATTCACAAAGAATAACTTCGATATTTGTGGCATGGACATTTCCGATGTTTGCGATTTCAATTCGGATTGGAATCGAATCGCCAACATCTGCAGAGGCATCACCGGTTTGTTGTGCAGATCTAACCTCTAAGTCAGGAGCACGGAGACTGATTGTAATGATCTTCTCATTCGAATCGAGACTGTCTCCATCCCATGCAGCGCTCTCATCATGATCGCCACCATCTTCCATACCGCCCATCATTGAAACAACTTTCAGGCCAAGACTTCTGGTTAGAAGCTGTGCTCCAGGGTCGATTGAAACGATAGCAACCATCGTGTAGGTTTCGTAAGGAGCCATCTCAGGAAGTCTCCATTCATTGATGTCTTCAAGATAAAGGCAACTATCTTCTGGGAACGAGCTTGCTGTCGATTGTGTAACAACGCACTCTTCCTCACTTTCTAGGTCAAGTCCTACCTGTCGTAGAATCTTCCAAGACACGCTCCATCCATCAAGAGTCCCCATTCCTGGAGTTTCAGTCCATACGAGGTCTGATCCAGTTCGGGTCGAAGTGTGGTTGTCCAATGTTGGAACATCAGGAACGTTTCCTGCGTTAGTAATATTGACGACGAATCTGACAATTCGACCTGGTGCAGTGGTCTTAACATCATTCTCAACAGTTGGATCCATTGATATTTGCATATCGTAGAATTCGTTGACTGTTACTTGTAACGTCGTAACGTCACGCAGTCTTGTCATACGGCCTGAAGCGTCTGGGTACGATTGCTCAGAGTATGTATTGAACACAACAGTGTAGTCGCCCGCAGGTACTTGTTGAGGGATGTTCATGAGAACATCAAACACTTGTTCAGAACCTACATCGAGTTCTTCAAGTGAGTTTCGAGGAACCTCGATATCCCAAATGACATCGACACCAGCAGAGTCGGTGACACGAGCAAGCGTGTAATCGAATCGATCTGGACCGTTTCCTTCGTTCATGACTGTTGTTGGCAGTGTAAAGGATTCTCCAGGGTTAACTGTAAAATC
>CALBJF010000057.1 GCA_937892665.1 uncultured euryarchaeote
AGATTACCTTGGCCTACCGATGAGGATTCAATCCAGCAATGGGTTGAAGCAATCGAACAAGCAGGTCAGAAATCCAATCGTGAGCAATGGTCAAAAGCAGGAAGAAAACGAATTCTTGAACGCTTTAGTTCGAATCATCAGGCAGAGGGTTTAGCCCGCGGATTAGCAACACTTGGCGTCCAAGTTGAATTGACCGATTTGGAAATATTGCCAGGTCTTGATCCTGCATGATTCATTAGAATGAGAACAAGGAGGTTTGGCCCCCATCTCTGATGAGGTTTCCTTTCCGTAGTGCATCGAAAGCGGCATCCATTCTTCGTTGACTAAACTCACGTTCTTCTTGTAAGAATTGAGTTAATCCCTTGACATCTACTGTACCTGGTTTGAGGTCTTCTGCATCGACTTTGCTCGCAGGATGATTAAGGAAAATCTCCCGGATTTCATCAAGTCGCTCAGGAACCTCTTTGTCCTTTTCTTCACAGATTGCTTCAATCGTTCCCAGCGATTTAATCAGTTTAATGCCAGTCTTGGGACCTATTCCTTTCAACCCAGGATGGAAATCAGTACCAATCATTATGGCTAAATCAACCAGTTGTTCACGGGTTAATTCGTGTGTAGTAAGGAGTTCTTCCAAGTTGATTTGTTGTGCCTTCACGGTTCGGCCATGTCGCTTACTGCCGTGACTCATAAGATTACGAACGAGGATTGGGCTTCCGTAAAGAAGGGCGTCCCAGTCTTGAGTTGCCACAATATCGAGTTGCCCTTTGACCGCCATTACCGCAGCTTGGCCTTCTCCTTCTGCCGCAGCATCCACCCAGCGGACGCCAAGTAAATCGAGCATTTTCTTGGTGTCCTCAATCATCTCAGCACTGTAGTGAACAATGCGTTGCGCCATTTTCTGAGCCGTCTGGTAATCTCCATCTTCGAGTGCTTGCTTGTGGATTGCCTCCGCCTCTAAGCGACGCTTCCGACGTGCTGCGAGTTCATCTGCCTTCAATTCCGGAGATTGCCCATCGAAGACGAAAATAGGTTGAATTCCCATTGAAAGCATGGATGTTGTTCGATTTAGAATACCCATTAAATGGGCAACAACACGTCCTTTCGAGTCTCGTAGTGGTCCGCCATCACCAGTTGGGGAGCGATCTCGAATTGTTGTTAGAAACTGAAAGGCGGTAAGAAACGCATCAATTCCAACACGCTTACCGCGAAGTTCTGCAAGATTAATTTCTTCAGGTGTTGTAAGGTCCTTCAGATTACAGCCCATAACATTCTGTTATCGTCGAGGGTATGTCATGGTTCGTATGCGGTGCCGTGAAGAACAAGCACACTAAGCGCAGTGTATGGGGGAGTATATTGTGGCCTTGCGAGGTTGGCATCCAGCTCTCGCTCAAGCCGAAGTGAAGGCTCTCTTTCCAAACAGATCTATCCACTCGTTTACTTCTCCGCGATTAATGCAATTTCGACTAAATGAAGAGGATTTGGCGAACGTATCAATTTCTTCAGGAATTGAAGCGCTCTTCAAAAATGGAGAGAATTACGCGTTCAATGATGTTGAATCCATACGCACAATCATCAAATCCCATTTGGAACGTTATCCACCGAACGATGAGTCATGTGCTGTTGTTGCGTGGAAGCATGGCCGTGGCATCGAGGGTGTTTCACGTTCAGAATTTGCAGGACGTATCGGTGGACTGTTATCTGACATGGATGCACATATCGACTTAGAACACCCCAAACAACGATTTGGAATTCTTCTTGACGAACGTTCGTCCTCAGTTACCTTTGGTTGGTTACAAGGCAGTGGGCCAAAAGGAGATGAGAGTGTTGAGCGTCGTGCAAGTCAACGCCCATTCTTCAAACCTGTGAGTTTAGAGCCAAGACTTGCGCGATTGGCTGTCAACCTCGCTAGTGGACCTTTGCAAAAAGGCGCAACTCTTGACCCTATGACGGGTACTGGTGGATTTGCAATTGAAGCGGCCTTGAGTGGAAGAGATGTTGTTGCACTCGACCTTGATGAGGAGATGATTGCAGGTGCTAAGGAAAATCTCGAATGGTCTGGATCTTCAGCAAGCGTCTTCTTCCAAGGAGATGCTACGGATGTTCAGGCATCAATTCCAAACGAGGCACCTCCATCTTTTTCTGGAGTCGTTCTCGATCCTCCCTATGGAAGGAATTCGCAAGGCTCTCTGGATCATGAAGAGCTACTCAAGCAGACATTGCGCAGTTGCTCAACAGTGGTGGCTGACGGCTCCCTTGTTCTTATTTTACCAAGTAAACCTAGGGAATTGTGCTTGGAAACCGCTCTTCCATCAAACCAACGACCTGAATTGATTCACTTTGGATGGGCTGAACTTGAACGGCTTCTCTTGCAAAGCAATTGGAAGTATGAAGATGCATGGTATGTTTTTGTCCATGGCAGTTTGGGACGAGTTGTCATTTACGCGTCAAGCGTTCCTCAAGATTGAGTAAAGCAATTGCATCATCATCGCTCGGCTCAGGGAATTGAGATCTGTGTGGGCAACCATCGTCGAGTATTGCCTCATCCTTTGGATTCAAAACAATGGGATATTTTCGACATCCTTCTGGGCGAACTTCGTACACTGAACATATACCTTCGGCGTTCGAATCTGAAGAAGCCGTCAATAAGAAGACACAGGCTCGAGTTTTTTCATCATTAAGCAGGGTCAAGACGCCGTTGTGTTCCCACGTGAACGTTTCAACTGCCATTCCGGTACGACGCGAAAGGCGCTTTGCTTCCGAGATTGTAAGCGGCATTGTTGTTTCTCGGCAACAAGCCGAACAGCCCATTGGAACACATGGAAGCTGTTTGACCATAGAAGCCTCTGCCTTTACTTCACTTTTGAACATCAGGGACAAATCGAGGCTTAAAATAAGATTTACAATGGTAAATCAGCAGGTGCGACTCGGTGAGAGAACCGTTCAACCGATCCATTTTCTCGAACAATGAACTTCCCAAAATTCCACTTAATGTCTGCAGCACCGTTCTCATCGAGAACCTTGCAAAGTTCAGCATACAGAGGATGACGGGCTTCGCCATTAACATCGATCTTCGCCATCATTGGGAAGGTTACACCGAATTTCGTTTCGCAGAACGTTTGGATCTCTTCGTGAGTTCCAGGTTCTTGTGCTCCGAATTGATTGCAAGGGAAACCAAGGACAACCAATCCGTCGTCTTTCTTGGAAGCGTACAAGGTTTGCATTCCTTCATATTGTGGAGTGAACCCACATGCACTGGCCACGTTCACAATCAGAAAATTTGTTCCACCAAGTTGTTTCAGAGATGTGGTTTCGCCAGTTATTGTTTCAAATTCGATATCAAATATTTCGCCCATAACCATTCTAAAGGTATTTCATT
>CALBJF010000058.1 GCA_937892665.1 uncultured euryarchaeote
GTTACAAACTGAAGGTTGCGTAAATCGACTCGTCCTTTACTGATCTCGCCTTCAGCATCGACATCTGGTAACGTCTCAGCCCATGACTCCAGGGATGTATCATAGGAAGACGGGAACGGATTGAGATTGTTCTTTCTTCGCCATGCAAGCCTGTGCTGAAGCAGTTCAAGCAAAGTCCAATGTTTGTGTTGGACCAACATCCACGCCAGTGCAGGTTCAAATTCGGGGAATCGTAAGCCAGATCTACGCGCTGCGAGACGTTTTATTTCGAGTTCAAGATTGAACGTTTTCCATTTCATTCCTGTGTGTTCATGAATTGAGCATCCTTCGGGAAGAGACGTTCCAGTAAGCATTGCTTCCCATGTTTTGATGAGCAGAGAAAAGGTCTGTCTGTCTTCTTCAGTCCATTCGTCCTCATCGCTTTCGAGGCGAGAAAGTTGGAAAGACCAACGCGACACAGCTTCATTGATTTCGACGATATCTTCCCGTGAACGAGGTCGAACTGAATTATTTCCTTGCCAAGTGAAGTGTGTGGTATTACTACGGCTTGAGGTGATTATTTTGGCAACCTCATCCATCAACCGTTTCCGATAGGATTTGTCATCTTCCCGTGAAGGCGGGCGGTTTTCATTTTGGAGAATAAAATCCACCATCTCATCAAGAGACCAGTCTTTTGACCAGAGTTCCTCTTCTCGGAGAAGGGAAGTAAAACGTCTCCAAAATCGTTCGTCGTCAGGGGCACGAGAGTTGTTCTTCTTGTTGTGTTTTGGCATAAAACTACAACCCCACGTCTTTCAGACGCTCTAGGACTTCGATTTGTTCTGACGTTAGTTCTTCTAACTCATCAAGAATAAATTCAAGATCTAAATCTCCCTGAAGGTACCCTGCTTTTGACATTCGTCTCCGATCACCGGGCTGACTGTTTCCAGCCACGCTTAGGAGCCCACTCTTTCCAGATGGCAGGTTTACCTTGACCTTACCGCCCAGCATCATCGTTGAGTAGGGAATGGAAACTTGTTGAATAAGGATTCCATTTTCCCAGTGTCTTCCTTCTCCAGCATCGATTCGGAAGGTGATATGCAGATCACCTGCAGTCCCCTGTGGATGTTCATTTCCTTGCCCCTTGAGTCGTTTAGATGTACCATGTTTGACCCCAGCATCAACTCGAATTTTGAAATTCTGAGTCGTTTTAGAAGCAACATTACCGCTTCCAACTTTGATGCGTTGTGCTTGAAATGTAACCTCTCCACCCTTGATTGCTTGTTCCATTTCCACATCGACAGATACGTGAATATCGCTGCCTTTAGGCCTTGCTTGAGGGCGACGTTGGCGTTGCTGGAATGGATTTTGTTGTTGCTGTCCGCCAAACATTTGTCCGACCATGTCTTCGAATCCGCCGCCCATTCCGCCACCAAAAGGGGATCGTCCTCCGCCTCCACCAAACATATTTTCCATACGTTTTTTCTGTTCGTATTCTTGACGTTTTGAAGCGTCACCAATCATCTCGTATGCGGCTTGAACTTCTTTGAATCTGGCTTCTGCTGCAGCATCATCTGGGTTGCGATCAGGATGATGTTTACGAGCAAGTTTTCGAAACGCTCGCTTAATCTCAGCATCTGAAGCATTCCGAGAAACGCCTAGAGTAGCAAAAGGGTCGGGCGAAGCCATACAAGGTTATGCATCCGTTCACCCCTCATCAACTCTTGCCGAATATCGCTTTGCTTTGGAAATCAATTCGCGTGGAAGCGGTTATAATAGGGGGTTGGGTCGGTAGGAAAGCACGAGGTTGTACCATGTCGGATAAAAAAGATGATTCACGCACTTTCGAAGATGCTGTTCAGGACCGTCAAGACTGGATAGAAGCCCAGTTCCGTAAGATTTCTCGCGGGTCGTGGGCTCGTATTATTCGAATGGCGCGCAAGCCGACGCCACAAGAATTCAAGCAAACCAGCATTATCTGCGGTATTGGTCTCTTCGTTCTTGGAGCAATTGGATTTATTTTGCTCGTCCTTATGGACAATTTCCTTCCTTGGTTGATTCACGATGTATTCGGGATCTGAGGATTAGTTGGTGATTATTGATGACTGAAGCGTTTATTGTTTTTGTACGATTTGAAGAAAAGTTGCTGCTTCTTAACCGAAGCAAAAACGACAATGATTTCCCAGGTCTTTGGGATGGTATTTGGGGTGCTGGAGATACTCCAGAAGAAGTCCTTGCACGTGTTACTGAAGCAACAGGACTCCCTCTGGAAACTCTTGATTATGTTGGAACAGGCCCAGAACGTGGTATCGACATGGGCCGTTCACTGGTTGATGTTATGCCTATTCTTGTCGCAACAAGTTCCGATGAAGTAAC
>CALBJF010000059.1 GCA_937892665.1 uncultured euryarchaeote
GATGACAAGACCGCTGCATACGAATTCACTGCTTATGGAACCGCTATACGGTATTCTGCCTCGCAAGATTAAGTAGTTTGAGCATCACCCGGTGTTCTGGGGAACACCTATGGCGAATGAAAAACTAATAGCCGGAGCAGTCATGATTCTATTGAATTTGGTTGTTCTAGCACCGATAGCAACAAGCATGGTAGAAGATGCAGTAGAAGACAATTTTGAAACATATCCGTATGACTCAGCTTGTGACGACAGCGACTGTACCACTGCAGAAGAAGACTGGGCAACATCCACTTCAGAACGAACATACTATGCATGGAATCTAACCAATGTAGATACAGTTATGTCTGGAGGAGATCCAGTTTACGAGAAGGTTGGTCCTTTCCTTTATGATATTACAACAACTCGTAATATCCTCGACTTCAACGAATCCGCAGGTACGTTGACCTATGATGAATCAAAGGCCTTTGAGTGCTCTGCAGACACATTGCACCCTTGTGATATGCCTATCACTCAACTCAACATTCCTTTCCAACCTCAAGTTGTTGGAGCTACAGGAACTGCAATTAACGGAATCATGGATCTAACAAAGGCTGGATTCGCAGCAGGTGCAATCGGTAATGAGATGAAATCCTTCTCTGCTGGTCAAGCAACTGCTGATGGTATTGCAACTTCCTATGGTGGTATCCAAGCAGGCGCTGTAACTGGTTCACCAGAAGATGCAGGAAACGCTTCAATGATGCTCGGAGTGGGCTGGTATGATGCATACGATGCTTTCTTCGCTTCCATTAATGGTTCTGGTCTTGGAACCACAGTCACCTATACAATGGCGATTCAAGGATTACAATCTACAGAAGCAGCAGGCGTAACATTTGCTGGTAATGCTTCTATTGGTAATCTCTCCGCTGCATTCGAGACAGCAATGATGCCAACTGGCGAAGATGCTTCATTAACCAGCATGCAAGGTGTTCTCATCCTTGCTGGTCACTGCAACGCTTTCGCTACAGCAACGTATGGTGAAGTCATGGCAGATGCAGCAAACGGATTTGCTAACGTTGGAACAATGCAACGTGCAAGTATCTGGGGCTATGCATCCGCTGACATCAACGCAACAATCGCAACAGACTTTGCGGTATGTTTCGGTGTTGGAGGAACATTCTCAATGACGCACGGTGGAGCTGATGACGACTGGGACGAAGATCCTCTGGCAGTCAATGCTTCAACACGTATGATGAACTATCTTGGTCTTGACATCGATAACACAGTTGCTATGGATCTTCTCTTTGGAGGAGACGGAACTGCTATGCCAACAGGTCTCCTTGCAACCAATGCAATTGATGAGGATGATTCTCCAACTGCATTCGGAATGGCAGCGTTCGCTGGAATGGATGCCGGTACAGCAATGACCACCTATGGACTCGATGCAACACAATATGCTGCAGTCGGAGCATGGGTTGGTGGATGGCTTACCAGCGTATCTGCTCTTCCAATGATTCTCCTTGGAGGAACTGGAACAATGACAGCTGAACAATACGTCAATATTTCCTTTGGCGCAGAAGACCCAGTCAGCCCTGGCAGTTATCTTGCCAACAGCATCAATCTTGGTGGTGCTTGGGGATCAGCTCTAATTCCAGCATCTGAAGGTGCTCCTTCAATCGCTCTTGATGCAGCAGTTTCAGGTAACATCCTCTACGGACCTCTTGGCCTAACTACAACAGGAGGTGCTACGATTTTCCTGTTTGGTGAACTCACAGGTATGACGCCTCCAATTGACTTGGCAACAAATAGCCCGGGTGCTCCAATGGAATGGAACGCTGCAACAATTCAGGCACTGTATGGTGTCGATGCTAACGCAGCAAATGCTCTTCGAACACTCATGATGAATGTTATCTACGGTGATTTCGTACCAGGATTCCTCATAAACTCCTTTGGAAGCAGTGGTCAATACATGACCATGCCTCTCGACAATTGGCTCTATGGATGGAGAGACCCAGTCAGCGCCTTCGTTGCTGGTGACGTAACTGACCCTTCATTGGGATGGTCCAAACTTGAAACAAACCAAACCTACTTCGGATCTGGTGGAATCTCCACAGGACCTGCTTCAGTCTACGTAATGTGCACTGGACACAACACAGATTGCGACAAGGGTGAAGCAATTAGCGAAGATGGTTCAAATCAACTCTCTTGGAGAAACGACATGATGTTCGCAGCAACCTTTGGACTTGTTACCCCAGTAAATCTTAACGAGACAACTGGTGGATTCATTACCGGAAGTGGCGACATGGTCGATGCTGGTGGATACGCTGTTACAGAGATTGTTTGTGATGGAACTGGTGAAGTCAAGGGAATTCCTGTTGATGAATGCACAGCAAGTGTTGATCCAACTACAAACCCTATCACTGCTAAACTCATCAAGAGTTTCACACTCCTAGATGCAACCACACCTGCTCTTCCGGTTTACTTTGGAAGCGAGATATCAATGATGTCTGAAGACATCTCAGGACTCATCATCTCAGGTTCTTCAACATCTACGTTCTATCTGGACACACGAACTGGACTTGATTTGGCTACAGCGCCGAACATGACCGATCTACAACCTGTGTTCCAAATTGAACAATCTTCAGAAATTGAAGACGACGATGCAGAAGACATGGAAAGTGCAATTGTCCAGAACCAAGAATACATGGGCTGGTGGATGAACTTTGACAACGGATTCGATTACGTAGCGCTCTTGCTCTACATCGGTGGTGTTGCATTGATCGTCATGCACTTTGTCATGGCTGGCAAAGATGAAGACAAAGATTACTCTTGATTGAGTTATCTTCTCTTGAGGGCTATTTGGGACACCTCTCACGAGGTGTCCCTATAGACTTAAGAACGCCTCTGTGCACCACTTAGCATGGACAAACGTGCCAAAGTATGCCTAATCATCGGCGGAATTCTCCTTGCTATTGCAGCTGGAGGATTCACACTAGGTGTCTCTCAATTCGATGATATTGAAGATGCTGTACCCATTTTTGTCCTTGAAGATGTCACAAATGGTACCTTAATGGTCAACGATAACGACGGATTAGGAGATGCTGGCTTTACTTTCTACGTAAAGGGTACGTTTGTTGATGAGAACAATGACGATACATGGGATCATTGTCAACAAACCAGTGTTACAGTAACGGATAAACCAGATATCGTCCGGGCTGACTGGTCTAAAGTTGGACATGATTTAGAGGGCGAATTTTACAATGAAGTGGTGGGAGGAGATTCTTTTGATGGGTGCGATGCGTACTCAGACAACAAAGAGTTCTATCATGAAAATTCGTCATACATTAAACTCGGTCGAGCTTGTTTTGCATGTGGAACGGGTGAGTTCTCTTTTGAATCAAATCAATCTGTTTACATCGTAAGTGATGATGACATTGAGGCGATGGGGACACCAATTGCACTCTTAGCGTTTGGATTTATTGGAGGTTTTGGATCGCTTTGTTGTGGAATTATATTTTTACTTGTAGGAATTATCCTTGTCTTTACCTTAAAGGATGAAACAGTCCAACCAATGCTGATGAATCAAGATGGAGGATTTGTAATACAACAGAATCTGGCTTCGACATCTCAAATCACTCAGCAATCAAATCAGACTGTCGTTGAACCATATTCGTCTCCACAGTCCTCTGATGATACCACTGAATCAATGAATGAAACAGCAGCAGAACCGTATTCATTCCCAGGAGGCTCCTCTCCACAAAAGGAAGAGAAGTGATTATTCTTCTTCGTCCTCATACAACTTCGTGTTGCATGATGGGCAGGTGAATTCCTTTGGACGATCTCCGTCAAGTTCGGTTA
>CALBJF010000060.1 GCA_937892665.1 uncultured euryarchaeote
CAGTCAGGTAGAGCGTCGGACTTTTAATCCGATGGTCGCGGGTTCGAACCCCGTCGGGCCCGCCTGCTGCGCTGCAGCACAACGTTGGGGCGAAGCGGGGTTGATTTGGATGGTAGTAAAGAGCGCAACAAAAAAGCGGTTAATTGAACTCGGAGTCTCCGATGAATACGCCCACAAATTGGCTACGGACAGAAATATGGCCGACATTAAGGCCATGCCTGCTGACGACGTCGCAAAGATTCTCGGAATCGCAAAAGATAGCGAATCCTTCACCAAAGTTATGCAAATTATTGCCGAGCAAGGGAACCGCCGTTCCCGTAACAAGCGAAGCAAGAAAATCACCATTTCCTCCAAAGCCATCGACGAGTTCGATCGTCCTGAGGCAACCAGTCGTTTCAACCCACTGAACCATGAACTGGTTCCTCATCAGGAACTTCTTGGTGAGGCCAACATCAGCGAACAAGAGCAATACGATTTGGAAAAAGAAGAACTTCTTCCTTGGGGACTTGAAGAACTCGATGAAGACGGAGACCCACGTCTTGCAAAGGAACTTCTCCCGAAAGTTCTGATCTCAGACCCTGTTGTTCAAGCCATCAAAGAGGCTTGTGAAATTCTCGACAATGCAACACTTGCTGCAAATCCTGAACACCGCCCACTCGCAGCGGGTTGGATTGCAGACCGTGTTCTGAAAGTAAAGAGACATTCCAAATCTGCTGGTACAGCTGTTGCTTACCGGCTTATTGTGGAGGGCAGCTGAGGCTGGAGTTGATATTATGCAAGAAATTATTGAATCATTTTTCAAAGAACGAAGCCTAGTAAACCACCAACTTGCTTCTTACAACGACTGTATCCCATCCACGGTCAACCAACTCTCTCGAATGGAGAAAATCATTCGTAACATCCGCGTCGGAACTGACGAGGAAATCATCGATGATCTCGGTGGCTACATCAAACTCGACGTAGCTGACCAAGAAATCGTCATTCGCTTGAAGGACATCAAACTCGGCGCCCCAAATATTCGTGAAGCTAACGGTTCTTACCACCATGCTTCTCCTATGGAATGCAGACTTCGTAAGTTGACCTATCAATCCCCGGTCAGCATCGATTTCACAATCTATCGAAACGGTGTGGCCTCCTTCCCAGAAGAAGGTGTACAAGTCGGTTCAATTCCGATTATGGTTCGTTCACAACGTTGTCACCTCCACCCAAGCCATATTGCTGACGGCCGTACACTTGAGCCGACGAAATCAAGCGAAGATTCTGCTCTTCTTGCAGAACTCCTTCGCTCTCGTGGCGAAGACCCACTTGACCCAGGAGGCTACTTCATTATCAACGGTACAGAGCGTGTCCTCATCTCTATGGAAGATCTCGCACCAAACAGAGTAACTGTTGAGATTAACAAGCGTACTGCAAAGCGTACTGAAGTCGCTAAGATTTTCTCTCAGAGAAACGGTATGCGCAAACCACTCACTGTCGAAAAGCGACGTGATGGTATGCTCATGGTGAAAGTAAGTACTGCTGGTACAACCCCTATTCCAGTCGTTCTCCTCATGAGAGCGCTTGGAATTGAAAACGACCAAGAAGTATTCACTGCTATTTCAGGACCTCAAGAGACATTCAAGTACATCGTTGCAAACATCAACGAAGTTAACGGTGATGAGAAGCAAGAAGGCGATTACGACGTTAAGAGTACCAACGAAGCATATGAATGGCTGCAAAAGAAATTCGCTGCTGGACAACAAAAGGAATACCGTGAAGCACGAGTAAACCAACTCCTTGACAGAGAACTCCTCCCCCACCTTGGTGATCAAACAGAAGACCGAAAGAAGAAGGCTATCTTCCTCGGAAGAATTGTTCGTCAAGTTCTCGAAATGGCACTCAACGACAAGGAACCAAACGACAAGGATCACTACGCAAACAAGCGTGTTCGACTCGCAGGTGACCTTATCGAAGATTTGTTCCGTGTTTCATCTGGACAACTTGCTCGTGACTTGAAGTATCAACTCGAGCGTCATCATAACCGTAAGAGAGAACTCAAGATTACATCCTGTCTACGACCGGATGTTTTGTCATCAAAGATTCTCCACGCACTTGCGACTGGAAACTGGGTCGGAGGACGATCTGGCGTAAGCCAACTTCTCGACAGAACAACATACCTTGCTTCCCTATCTCACATGAGAAGAGTCACCTCTCCTCTTGTTCGAAGCCAACCTCACTTCGAAGCTCGTGACCTTCACCCTACTCAATGGGGACGATTGTGTCCAAACGAGACCCCTGAAGGGCAGAACTGTGGTCTTGTAAAGAACGCAGCTCAAATGATTGACGTCTCAGAAGAAGTCGACCCGCATGAAGTACGCGAACGTCTTGATGAGCTTGATGTATACCAACCTGATGACTGGACTGATGGTGATAGAGTTCACGTCAACGGTGACATCTATGGTATGCACAAGAAGGGTAAGAACCTCGTTAATCACTTCAAAAACGCTCGTCGTCGTGGAACCATTCCTGCAGAAGTTTCCATTCGCCACGATCTTGAAAATCGAGACATCTTTATCAACACAGACAAAGGACGAATTCTCCGTCCATTGCTCGTATTGTATGACGGTACACCTCGTCTTGAAAATCATCACCTTGTCGATCTCGCTGCAGGTAACATTATCTTCAAAGATCTCGTCAATGATGGTATCGTCGAGTGGGTAGATGCTGAGGAAGAAGAAGACCTCTATATCGCTCCACGACCGTTCGTTCTTCCTGAAACTGTACCGGAAGGGAAATTCTCTGGCCGCCCAGTAACTCACGAGAAGATTCGATGGGTCAACCTCGGAGAACCAGGGGAATCTCATGCTATTCTCGAAGCAGAAGTTCGAATGCCAAATGGTTCGATTGAAGTCGCTAAGTTGGAAGTTCCGCTCTTGTTTGGAGCAGAACACACACACGTCGAAATCGACCCACAATTGGTTCTCGGTGTTTGCGCATCTCTTATCCCGTACCCAGAACACAACTCAACTCCTCGTGTTACTGGTGGTACTGCAATGGTCAAGCAATCACTTGGTCTGCCAAGCGCAAACTATCGTCTGCGCCCAGACACACGTGCTCACATCTTGCACTACTCTCATCGCTCAATCGTCCGTACTGCCGCTATGAAGACCACAAACTTCGATGAGCGACCTGGTGGTCAGAACTTCATTGTTGCAATTATGTCTCTACACGGTTACAACATGCAAGACGCTGTCATCATGAACCGTGCATCAGTCGATCGTGGCCTCGGACGTTCAACCTTCAACCGAACCTACAACGCAGAACGCCGCCGATTCCCAGGTGGTCAAGTTGAAGAGATTGAAAAGCCTGGAAACAAGCTTACTGAAGTCAAGGGATTGAAGCCTGCTGAAGCATATGCTCATCTCGAAGATGACGGATTGCCTCTTCCTGAAACATACTTAGAAGGCGGAAACGTCCTCGTTGGAAAGACAAGTCCGCCTCGATTCCTGGAAGAATCGAACAGCGGGGCATTCCTCATGGCTCAAGAACGTCGAGAATCCTCGATGCTTGTTCGTCACGGTGAGAAGGGCTGGGTCGACAACGTATATGTCACAGAATCAGACAACTCTGGTCGTCTCGTTCGTGTTATGGTTCGAAGCCACAAGATTCCTGAAGTTGGAGACAAATTCGCTTCACGTCACGGACAGAAGGGTGTTATCGGCAGACTCGTAGAGCCTGAAGATATGCCATTCACACAAGACGGTGTTGTTCCTGATTTGATTATCAACCCTCACGCTATTCCATCCCGTATGACAGTAGCACACGTTCTGGAAATGATCGGTGGTAAAGTCGGTGCTATGGAAGGACGTCGTATTGATGGTACTGCATTCCGTGGAGAAAAGGAAAGCAGCCTACGTGATGGACTTGTCCGAAATGGACTTGCTCACACAGGCCGTGAAATCATGGTTAACGGCGAAACTGGAGAATCATACCCTGCTGATATTTTCGTTGGATGTATCTACTATCAGAGACTCCACCATCTCGTCAGTTCCAAGATTCACGCCCGTTCCCGTGGACGTGTTCAAATTCTTACCCGTCAACCAACAGAAGGCCGTGCCCGTCAAGGTGGTCTTCGATTTGGTGAGATGGAGCGTGACTGTCTGATTGCACACGGTGCTTCAATGGTCATCAAGGACCGTCTGCTCGATGAGTCTGACGGAATTGACATGTTTGTATGTGCTCAATCTGGGCACATTGCATGGTACGATCCAAAACGCCGAACCTACGTCAGTCCAGTTCATGGAGATGGTGCGGAAGTCTACAAGGTACAGACTTCCTATGCATTCAAGCTCTTGCTGGATGAGATGAAGAGTCTCGGGGTTGCTATGCGACTAGAACTGGAGGACCGAAGATGAGCCGAAGAACGACACTAATCCCAAAGCGAATCGCACAGATTCGTTTCAGCCTGATGGACCCGAGTGAAATCCGTAAGATGTCATCTGTCGAAGTTAAGACTCCTGACACCTACAAGGATGATGGACGCCCATACAATCAAGGATTAATGGACTCTCACATGGGAGTTATTGAACCCGGTTTGGTTTGTCCAACTGACAACTGTAAGTACGACGAATCACCCGGTCACTTTGGACACATCCAACTTGAACTTCCGGTTATTCACATCGGTTTCGTAAACCTCATTAAGACAGCACTGAAGTCAACATGTAACTCTTGCAGTAACGTTCTGCTTCACTCTGCAAAGGAAACACACCCTTCCAACCCAGAACTTTCTGAACAGGATTACTACCGATCACGTATCCGTGATATCATCACCAAACACGGTGTTGGTTCAACAGAATTTTCAAGCATCATTAAGGAAGTCGAAAAGATTGCATCTGCAAAGAACCGACGTACCTGTATGCACTGTGGAGCTCTCCAAGGAGAAATCCGTCTTGACAAGCCAACGACATTCAAGGAGAAGACCGAGAATGCAACTACTGGTGGAAAAGAGACTGAGAGAAAGATGAATCCTCGTGACGTTCGTGAATGGTTAGCAAGTATTCCTCCGGAACACTTGATTTTCATGGGAATGGACAAGCAAAATCGTCCTGAGTGGACTGTTTTGAAGGTTCTACCAGTTCCTCCAATCACCGTTCGACCATCGATTACACTAGACAGTGGAGATCGTTCAGAAGACGACTTGACACACAAGTTGGTTGACGTCCTACGTATCAACCAACGTCTGCAAGAGAATCGTGACTCTGGTGCACCTCAATTGATTGTTGAAGATCTTTGGGAACTTCTACAATACCACGTTACGACCTACTTCGATAACCAAACATCTGGAATCCCTCCAGCACGTCATCGATCTGGCCGTACATTGAAGACTCTGACACAACGACTCAAGGGTAAGGAAGGACGATTCCGTTCTAACCTATCCGGTAAGCGTGTTAACTTCTGTGCTCGTTCAGTTATCTCTCCTGACCCTTATCTTGGAATCAATGAAGTTGGTGTCCCTAAGAAGGTTGCAAAGGAATTGACTGTACCTATTCGCGTTACTCTACGTAATCGAGAACAAATGCGACAGATGATTCTCCGTGGACCTGATATTCATCCTGGTGTCAACTACATTGTTCGTGGAGACGGCCGACGTGTCCGAATCAATGCTCGAAGCCGTTTGATTAACGCAGGTTTCCGATGCCATAATCCTGAATGCCACTCTGGGGATTCTCTCAAGAGCCAACCATATCCTGGTCTACGTCATGATCTTAACGAAGTTCTCTTCGCTCCAAACTTCCTACCAGGTTTGGTTATCCGTGAAATTCAGAATCTTGAAGGAAGCGGTCTAGATGATTTGACGTACTTGGTTGATGATGAAGCTACTCTTCGAAACCTTCGTGGTGAAGACGCTCACGGTCACCCATTGCCTGAAGACGATCCTCGTGCAGTTCTCCATCATCGCTGGTTGCATGAACTTGGTCAAGCAGACAAACTTGACCCTGAGCCACTCCCAGCGCATCTTGAAGTTCGTTGCCCTCACTGTGGCAGTCCTGCTGATGAATACGATATGCCAACACCTATCGAAGACCGACTCTCAACTGTTGACGTACGTGGCAATCCAAAGCCAGGTATGCAAGTAGAACGCCACCTTATCGATGGTGACGTTGCAATCTTCAACCGACAACCATCTCTTCACAGAATGTCGATGATGGTTCACGAAGTTCGTGTAATGGAAGGGAAAACATTCCGATTTAACTTGGCTGTGTGTACACCTTACAACGCAGATTTCGACGGTGATGAGATGAATCTTCACGTTATTCAATCTGAAGAAGCTCGTGCGGAAGCTAAGATTCTGATGAGAGTGCAAGAACACATCCTCACGCCTCGTTACGGTGGAGCAGTTATCGGTGGTATTCACGATCACATTTCTGGTGCTTATCTCCTATCACGCCCTGGAACAACTGTTCTCAAGTCCCATGGTCTTGAAATGCTCGGAAGTATCGACTATACTGGCCAACTACCTGAAATCGTCAAAAATGAGGATGGGAAAGATTCATTCAGAGGTCACGACATAATCTCACTGATTATTCCAGACAACATCAACCTGCACTTCATGTCTAGAAGCCGCGACGAAGTTCACGTCCGCAACGGTAACGTAACGGGAACACTTGACAAGCGTGCAATTGGTGCTGAAGATGGTCGCTTGTTGGACGCTATTGTGCAAACAAATGGTTCCGAAAAGGGAGCGCAATTCCTAAACGAATTCACACGACTCTCCATTGCTGCTTGTACTTCTCTTGGATTTACAACTGGTATTGATGACGAAGATTTGACCGCTGAAGCTCTTGATGCTATTCACGCAGCGAACGCTGAAGCTGGCGAACTTGTTAACAAAGAACTTGCACACTTCGAATCTGCCAAGGGAGATCCTCGAAAGTACGAACCTCGTGCTGGCCGAACAATGCGTGAAACTCTTGAAGAGAACATCATGGTCATGCTCGATGAAGGAAAGCAAGCTGCTGGTGACGTTGCTAAGAATGAATTGAACCAATCTGGTTCAACCAACGCTGCTGTAAACATGGCAATCTCTGGTGCTCGTGGTTCAATGGATAACCTGAACATGATGGCTGGTTCAATTGGACAAGCAAAGGTTCGTGGAAAGCGTCTAGAACGTGGATATGACGACCGTGTTCTTCCTCACTTCAAGCGTGGAGGACGTGGAGCAGAAGACCGTGGATTCATCTCCGGTTCTTTCAAGCGTGGTCTTGAACCAACAGAGTTCTTTATGCTCTCTGTCTCTGGAAGAGAATCTCTGGTCGATACAGCGGTTCGTACTTCTAAGTCTGGTTACATGCAACGCCGATTAATCAACGCAATGGATGACCTCAAGGTCTTCAACGATGATATGCTCTCCGTCCGAAACACAGCAAATCGAATTATCCAATTCTCCTATGGTGAAGATGGAATTGACCCAAGCCGTGGTGTTCACGGATCTGCTTTCAACATCGATGTTATTATCGATGGTGCTCTTGGTACTGACGGAACAACAGTTGTTACTCGTGAAAGTCTAGAGCGCGAAGAACGTGAAGAAGATCTTGGTGCATGGGACGATGAGTCAACCGAGGTCGATTACGATGGAGGTGAGAACTGATGGTCGTTAAGAGTGCAACCAAGAAGAAGCTCATGGATTTGGGTATTGCAGAAAACTTCGCTCACACGCTAGCAAACGACCGAAAGTGGGATGACGTCAAGATTCTCACTGCTCAAGAAATTGCTCAAATCTGTGAAACTGATTCAGAAACATCAGCCACAATTCGTGGAACTATTGATGGAGCCATGAAGAAGAACCGTGCAACTGGTTCTGAAGCAACTGGTCCAGTAACTCAAGTTCGTAAGATGCGAGCAAGAGGAACTCGAACTCGTTCTCGTGCAAAGACAGCAGTTGATCTCGATGTTTACAACGTTGAGAAGAAACTTCGTTCTTTTGATGATATTCTTGCAGATGACAAGGTCTTCCAAGCTCTTCATGCAGCTGTAGATGACATGGATACAAACCGCTTCAGCGGCAAAATCATTCACGACATGACGCTTGCAATTCACAAGCGTGGACTCAAGAAATTGACAAAGAAGCAAGCTGCTGCCGTTATCAACGATGCATTCAATGCTCTGGATAAAGCCAGTATTGATCCATTCGAAGCAGCAGGAATTATCACTGCCCAATCCATTGGAGAACCAGGGACACAGATGACCATGCGTACGTTCCACTATGCGGGTGTTGCGACTGTCAACGTCACACAAGGTCTGCCTCGTATCATTGAGATTGTCGATGCACGTAAGGTACCAAGTACACCTACAATGATCATTCGTCTTATGCCTGACAAGAATTCTCCTGAAGAAGCACAGAAACTTGCAGCTTCTCTCGAGATTACAACTACTGCCAACATCGCTCAAATCGAGACTGACGTTGCTCAACGACGACTTGTTCTCAAATTGAACAAAGGAAACCTCAAGCAAAAGAACATGACTGGAATGGAAGTTAAGGACAAACTAGAGAGAGCACTTCGCCTCTATGTACAAGCTGATAAGGAAAAGAATCCAGGTACACTTACCATTATCCCTGGTGTTCACAACGAAGAAGATCTTGCTGAATTGCAGGATAATCCTCCTTCCTACACCATGCTTCTACAACTTGAAGAAAAGATTCGTGACATGCGTCTGAAAGGTATCCCAAGCATCGAGCGTGCAAACGTGCAATACGATGACAAAGCTGCTGAGTACTACCTCTCGACCATTGGTTCAAATCTATCACGAGTGAGCGAAATTGAATCGATTGATCGTTCTCGTACCTACACGAACAATATTATCGAGATTTTCAATTACCTCGGTATTGAATCTGCTCGTCAAGCAATCATCAACGAACTTGAGGCAACTCTGCTCAGTGCTCGTCTTGAAGTCGACGTTCGCCACCTTCTCATGGTTGCAGACGTCATGACCTCTGAAGGTGAAGTACGTGCGATTGGCCGACACGGTGTTTCAGGAACCAAGCACAGTATTCTTGCTCGTGCTGCTTTCGAAGTTACTGTAAACCACTTGCTTAAGGCAGGTATCATCGGTGAAACAGACCGTCTTACCGGTGTTGCAGAGAACATTATTGTTGGACAACCAATTTCCCTGGGAACAGGCAGTGTTGAGTTGTTCTATATCCCTGAAGAATGATTTCAACCATGAGAAACACATGTGGAGAATGGAGGAAGTAAAATGGATCTAAGCCGACAATTAAAAACAGCAATAACAACTGGTAGCCTACTATTTGGACAACGACAAACTCTCGCTGCTTGTGCACGAGGGGATGCAAGATTGGTGGTCATTGCCGCTAATTGCCCAACAAAGTACATCGATAACCTCCGGGCAAAGCACCCTGAAGTAACTGTGCATCAAGCACATATTGTCAACCGTGACCTTGGTGTTGCTTGTGGTAAGCCATTCCCAATCTCCACACTCTGTATTCTTGATGCAGGCGATAGTGAATTGCTTCAACTTGATGACAATATGTCCTGATTTGTCTACTCGACAAATGAAAGGCTTGATGTCTGTTAAGGACATGGGTCAAACATGCGCACGCATCTTAATGCAGCAACAGCCTTACTTTTGACAGCCCTGATGCTGACATCGCTTCTTGCAATACCCCAACCAGTTCCTGTTGAAGTGCTAGCAGAAGAAGATTTGAGTTTCAATGAACCTCTGCTTACTTCTGGTCGCTCCTCAAGTACTTCCATTCTAGCTGCTGGTAGTGGTGCCAATAGCGAATTTGGTGATCATATCGAAGCTCTCCCTAATGGTGGATGGGTTGTTGGTTCCGAATTCAACTCAACTCTAACTTATGGGACGAAAACACTTGCACCGACTTCCCCTTATCGCCAAAATAATGGGATTGGGGAGTTCTTCCTTGGTATCATGAATGATCAAGGTGTTTGGT
The DNA here is from genome assembly GCA_937892665.1 of uncultured euryarchaeote. Taxonomy (GTDB): domain Archaea; phylum Thermoplasmatota; class Poseidoniia; order Poseidoniales; family Poseidoniaceae; genus MGIIa-L2. Next base: position 9,953 of record CALBJF010000060.1, read on the forward strand.
CAAATCTTGTAGGTGCAGACCATAATTATGGAAGTGGTGGTCTTTCATTCATTACGGATATCACCGTCGGAATGGCAGGGGAAATTTTCGTATCCGGATACTTCTATGGAGAAATTGCCTTCGGAGCTCCTAATCCGAATACGATAATCAGTAATACGAATTCTGGATTTCACGATGAAGGATTCATTGCCAAAGCCGACCCAATGGGTAACTGGATGTGGGCAAAAAGTTTCACAACGTTAGTCAATGGAAGTGGCGAGAACAGTCGTACTACTGCTATGCAAGTCGATATGATGGGTGATCTTTTTGTTACTGGAACGTTCCAAGGAGAAACTGATTTTGGTGGTATGAGTCTTAACGCCACAAGTCAAGACATCTATGTTGCAAAATATGATGGAAACCAAGCAACTCTAAGTTGGGTTATCTTTGGCGGAGGTATTGGTACAGACAGCGTCTTCGATATGGCGATTACTCCATCAAATGGTGTCAAAATAGCAACTGCAACTACTAG
>CALBJF010000061.1 GCA_937892665.1 uncultured euryarchaeote
CTCGTGTGGCTTCATGCCGTGTATGGCATTGAACCCACCAGTGTTCCAGAATTTGATCAATATGAAGTCGATATTCGACAGATTGCTCAGACTGCTATTCATGAGCAAAGTCAACAGTAGCGACATATCATTTCGTGGGATGATATGTTGTAAGATTTAACAGATTATTAACGTGGAATCACGATTGTATAATCGGCAATGGCAACGATGCTTAGCGTCCCATTCCCATCCCGCTCCAGCACAACTGTTAACAGATATTCAGAAAGCAGGGGTGTAGGGTTTGGACCCATAACCCATGTATGAATTTCATACGTAGTTGAGGGGACAAATATTCCACCATACCCCCATCCTGTATTATTGTAAATCCGATCTTGTAAGAGAACGGATTCCGCTATTGGCGAAACAACCCTCGATTCTAAATTTCCATTATTTGGCTCAAAACTCCAGTTAAATGTTGAATTTGTGTAAGGAGAGTGTCGCAGTTGCCAATGATTTTGAGCCAAATCAAGACGAGAGGCATTTTCAAGATCAATGGCTCCAACTTTGCTGGTGAAATTTTCAAAAAATTCTTCGGTAAGGTTTTGCTTTTCGTAAACTACATCACTGTTTATTGAATGAACTTGGTCAGCTAACATCGCATGCCACATTGAATAGTTTTGATTAATAATCGCTTGAGTAAAATTGCCATAAAACATATGCGATGATTCAGGCTGGATTTCGTTCGTCCATGTTTCGCAGATGTCAGGGTTGTCTTCGCAAAAACTTGGACTCATCCCGGCAAACATTCCAGAACAGCCGTTAGAGAACTGTAGTTGGGATTCTCCTAAGAGAGGATTACTACGGTCAAATGAACATTCTTTTGCAATGACCTCCCATGTATCGGCTGTTGTCAAGTTTCTATCCAAAGAGGCGGAATCAGTTAAATTTTCATCTGCATAAAGCAGAACAGCAGCAATGTTACAGTCTTGCAAAGGTATGTTGTTCTGAATCCCCATACTCCTGATGCTTGCCTGTTGGTTGATGGGATACATGTCTTGTTCTATTGCATCTATGAAATATGATTTTACATAATTACTCTCAATTCCATTATAATGTACTCGGAATTCGTTACCTCCTCCAAAGTGGCCCCAGCTTCCTGCAACCGAAAGATTAACTCCAACAATACTTGAATTAAATGAATTTATAGGAGGTAAGTCATCACATTTTTCTGGAGTCACTGAATTATTCGGAAATTCAATAGAACCTCTTATCGTTGAGGTTTCATCAAGATTTTCTGTTAGCAAAAAATTGCAATTGGGTTGATGATGTTCATAGTTTCCGTTTTCTAAACGGAGTGGTATACTTTTACACCATCTAGCATCACCTCTCCCATCATGTATGAGCACTATTTCAGGATTTTCAATGAGGCAAACTACATCTCCAATATTGTAGTCTATTGAATCAACTGTATTATTAGCCCAATAAATCTGATCCACTTTAATTTGTGTGTGCGTATCCAAAACTGGAGATTTATACGGAGTCAAGTTGAATATTTGCTCATTCGCCAGGACTTGAGTGGCTTCTTCGAAATAAGATAAATCTGAATTATGAATGTAGATTGCATGTCGTATCGTATTTTTTTCTATCCATGTTTCAAATTCAAAATCAGGATAACTTGTTGTAACCTCATGTGTCGTGAAACCGAGTTCACTACAAGCAAGAGGTACTTCTGTTTCATTGTCAGCCCCAATACATCCCGTTAGAGGAAATAAAAGTATTAGTATTATCAAGAGATATGCACTCTTCTCCATATCTGTCCCAGTAGGCGATAGGGGATAATATGCATAGGTGGTTCTAAGTTGTTTGAAAAAATAAATATCTATCACTAAAAAGATGATTATGATTCACCTCACGCGTCGGTACCGACAAGACATACGTCTCACAGGTGGGTATCACAAGGGATTACAATCCGTCCTCGTTCGTCGCTACGGATGGCTTACTGCTCCAGCACCGCATCAAGTGGCTTCATAGCGATTGGTGACGCTAAAG
>CALBJF010000062.1 GCA_937892665.1 uncultured euryarchaeote
CACCTCTATCCAGTTTACCTTCTAGAGAAAGCCCCGTGTCAAGAAGCCCTCCAAGTTCGTCAGGTCCTTCCAGAGGTCCTCCAGGGGCAAAGACCGGGCCATCTCGTGGCCCTCCGGGTTCCTCAGGTCCTTCCAGAGGCCCTCCAGGGGCAAAGACTGGTCCATCTCGTGGCCCTCCGGGTTCCTCAGGTTCTTCCAGAGTTCCTCCCGGGGCAAAGACTGGTCCCTCACGAGGTCCTCCTGGAGGCGCCCCGGGTGGTCCAAAACGTACTTCGCAACCAGTTTCAGTAGGAAAGAAGCCTCTAGGCACAACCTCCGGTGAATCCTCGCAACCTGATGAGGATAAATCTCAGAAGAAAGTACGCAAGGCTCGTATTGAAGTTGATATGTCACTCTTTGAGGATTGGCAAGTTGATGACAGAGAAGCAGCTGTCGATTGGGTTGTGGCTGGACTTAGTGATGGAGAGCAAGAACGAACCATCCTTATGCAACTCCAAGAAACGGGTTGGACGGCTCAACAATCGAGAGCAATCTTCGACCTTGCTCGGAATCGATAATCAGTAGACTCAAAAACATGACTCGGTTGGAGAAGTCGAAGGGGGGAATATATGTCAGAAGGAGTACAAGAAGGAGCCTCTCTTCCAGAAGGAATTGATGTTGATGATACAGCGGCATATTTCGGTGTAATCGAATCCTCAGACGTCCTTCAACAACTCATGGAAATGGACTCCAAACAGGCCTTGTCGAAAACTCTTGAACATCTTTCCGATGTTGTCTTGCAACCTGGCGAGTTCAATTTTGAAGCAGCAAGTGAACGTCTTCAATGTGAAGGAGGAGAAATCTACTTTCTCATCTTTGGCCATCTTAATTTGATGTCGCTCCCCGATCCAATGCTGGCTTTCGCAGGACAACCTGATTCGACTGGCTCCACGAGCTCCGCACATCCTCTTGCAACAGAAGAAGTGATTGACTCCATATCCGTCCTCTTTGATCCGATGCAATTCTTGAAGATCCTAGCAATCGGGTATTCAACCGGAGGTGAGAGTGAAGTTGATCGCTATCTTACATCCATCCAGGATATGATGGCGAATCCGTCCAACAATCTAGAGAAAATCCAGGCACTTGCTGCTGAATCAATGTCTTCTCTCGATGTAGCAGGACACGCACTACCAATCTCGCTTCTTGCAAGCGAAGGAGCAAAACCCGCAACCATAGAGGCTGGACAATCAATGCCTGCTCAAGAAAGGAAACAACAACCAGTTTCTACGCCAGCAGAACCCACTCCTGTGACAGAAGTAGTTGCGGAACAACCCGTTTCAGTCCCTCTTCCAACAACAGAATCAGTTCCTCTTCCAACAATAGTTGAAGATGAAA
>CALBJF010000063.1 GCA_937892665.1 uncultured euryarchaeote
TTGGGCTCGATGCAGTGATTCCTTTGTTTACAACAGCGACTTCTACGATAAGTTTGTCGCCTGGGAGCACATTGTACCCTGAAAGGGAACTAACAGTACTCAATTCACCGCTTCGATTACGGGTGATGACCGCACGTTCCTCATCTGCAATGAGGTCAAGTCCTACGAGATATTCGTCCAATGTAATGGTCGTAGAGCCAACATAATTTCCTGCTTTAGCCACAACCCCATGACTCGCCCAATCCGTGTTTGTAGATGAATAATCGAGAGCATTACCAACGTTGATTGAGGCCATGCCTGAGCCATTTGAGCCAGTTACCAAGTTGGTTTCAGTATCGGTGAAATCGAGTTCAACATTTACTCCACTAATCGAACCAAAACAACTTGGATTAAGAGAAACCCAAACATCAAGCGGTGTATCTAAGGCCGTAAGTGTTCGTTCCGGCTGGACATCAATGCATTCTGGTCTTGTACCTGGATCGCTGTTACTTTCAGAACCCGTGGCTCCAACAGGCATGTACTGCTTTAATCTAAAATCGATTGTCAGTCCAACGTCTTCTTCAGAATGTCTCCATGCGAAGTTGTTGACAGCAGGACAATACCATCGATAACCAGTGGATACACCATCAGAATTCCACGAAGTAAGTTCGTAAGAAGAATCGCATCCGCTGTATGCGATTCCTGAACCAAACGCATTTCGCGGCTGACCAACTTTTGTCACTTCCCATGTGGTTGTATTTGTATCGCTCACTGGAGGAGGGAATGGTGTGATGTAATCGCTTTGGCCAGACCATGTGGCAGATGCTGTCGTCAATACCGTCCAACGCTCCCCGTCTCGGATTGGGAAATCATAGGTTTCAGCTCCAGGGCTGTATAAGTTTGTGATTGTAATGTCTCCCAAAAGTTGAGTTAGAGACCCTATTCCGTACGGGACGAATTTGATGTCCAAGTCCAAGTCGTTTCGAAGTGAGGCGAAATCGCTGACGCGTAGATATTCTGTTTGTGTGAATTGAATCTCTGCGTTTCCAGTGTATCCCTCGAGTTCAACACCGCTCTTGTCAAAATCTGCAGTCATTCGTAGTTTGTAGACCCACTCGGAGCCGTTATCAACTTGGAGTTCAAGAATTTCAGTCACTTCTGCAGTTGAGTCTCCATTGATTTCACCGACGTTGGCTGAAACGCCTGTGTCGGTAATGAGTATCGAAGGATCAAACGTGCCAGAGTACACCCATTTGTCTCCAACTCTCCAAGTGGGGACATCATTGACTCCTGGGTCGCCAGCAGCGTGTTTTACGATTGTATCGTTACTGTCCAGTACCAATGAGGATGTGAACGATGTTTGGGACATGCCCAAAAGCAGAAGCACCAGCAGAAGAGGGATGCCTGCTTGTAGACGTGCTTCGCCCATGTATGTCCTTGCGTGTTCAAGCACATGAAAGATGCGATGGCATCTTCAGAGCAAGTCAGCCAATTCGTCCTTAATGATTTCAACAGCTTCCAGAATCTCATCCTTGTGGCGTGCGCCAGTGATAACCATCTTTCCGCTGCCGAAGATAAGACAAACAACCTTTGGATAGTCAAGGCGGTAAATCAATCCAGGGAATTGCTCTGGCTCGTATTCAACTTTGTCGAATGGAAGGTGGAATGTAAGGTTGTTTAGGTTCAACTTACGAGGTTCTCCGGCTTGGTCTGCGCCAGTGAACTTGTCTTTTCCATCATAATCTTCAGGATAGTGGAGTGCGTAGGTTGCAACCATGTTTTGAACTTCAATCTCGACGTCTTCTACGTCCCATGTGGTAATTCCTGCAGCGCGTAAGTCCTTGATCATACGATCGATACCTGTGTGAATGTTGTCTTCGTTCTTTCCACCAGTACAAACTGCACGTCCAGAGCGGAACATGAGAATTGCTAGTTTAGGTTCTGTGACTCGGTAAACGACACCAGGGAATTGCTCTGGCTCATACTCGCAATTGAGTTGAATCGCAATGTCAGGGAGGTCAAGTTCTTCGGCAACACGGGTACTAGCAACGACGTTGACTACTGTCAAACGCTCTTCATCGGTGGTCATGTCACAATCCTTCTGCCCGGAGTATATAAACTGACGGCTCCGGCGCAATAGATACTATGTCTAAGAGAAACAGTTCACTGCCCGCTATTATCCTGTGATGAGAGGGTCTCGATACGAACGCCAGGAGTATTAAAGGGAGATATGAATGCTCTTCCACCTTCCATCTCAATTGCCCCTACGGTTCTTTCTGGATTTTTGGTTAACGCAATCATACATCCGCCGCCCCCAGAACCGGTTAATTTCACTCCTAAACTTGTTGGCGCTGCTGCTTTGATGAGTTTTTCTAATTCTGGGGATGAAACGCCGAGTGAACGGAGTACGATATGATTTTCAGTCATCGCTTTACCGACCAATTCCATATCTCCTGTTCGAAGTGCTTCAATGCCTTTTCTGGCGATAGATCCAATCGCTTCAATCTCAACTTGGCGCTCAGGTTCTTCCTCAAGTAATGCAGCGACTTTTGATACCTGTTTTGAAGTTGAACCTCGAATACCCGTGTTGCCAATAACGAGATATGTGTCCTCTGGAATCTTTGCCTCAAAAGAATGTAATTGCCATGTTGTAACATCATCTTGATGCTGTAATCTACGCTCTCCGATGTGGTTAAGAGATTCTTCAACCGTATCTGATAAAACAATGAATCCACCAAGTGCACTTGTTG
>CALBJF010000064.1 GCA_937892665.1 uncultured euryarchaeote
TAGAAGTTACCGATTGGTCTCCAACGCATCGCTTGGAAAAGCGAACAATGCAATTCAGCGTCGATGTACGAGATGCTTTTGGAAGAGACGATATTGACAAAATCGAGCTCGTCCTAAGCACTCCTAACGAGGCGAATTCAGTGTTTGAAAAAGAATTTACAGATTCAGATTTGAAACTGGACAACAATGGACTTGTCGGTAACTTCTCGTATACTTACGACTCTGGTATCACGCATGGGCTCTATCCTTTGACTATGGTGATTACCGATGTACAAGGTCACACTATCAACTACGAGCATCCACTCGGCATGACCTTCCTAGAACACGATATTTACTTGGATTTCCCACCGAATCAGATACGCCGTCTCTTGGTTGCACCCGGCCAATCCTCTACGATTGAACTCACCTTGGATCACACTGGAGCATTGACTTCTGACCTTACAGTTGAACTTGAATTACAACAATCACTTCCTTCTGGTTGGTCTGAGCCTGTTTGGTCGAATCCCGGAGGATATACTCTGAATGGTGGAGGGGCATCCGTACGACCTGAACTAACTGTTGAAGTACCTGAAGATTTGAGTGGAATCAGCGACAATTACCAAATTGTAGTAGAAGCAAGGGCGTATGTCTCGAACGGCGCTGGAAGTAGTGCAGAAGTACGATTGATTTCACTCGAAATCGATGTGGAAAAGGTAAATCAATTTGGTAAGCCTGATATTGAAGTGTTTGAAGATGTCGAGCAACAGATTCAGATTTATGATTCGGACCGACTTGATTTCTATAATGAAAATCTATCTCATTACGTGGACTATGACGAAGTTGGAGAGTTCTATCTGAAGATTACAAACGTAGGCTTTGATGATGATACGTATCGGCTTCGACAACAAGAAATCCCAGTCGCTTGGGACCTCAAGTTCTACGTTAATGGCACGGGGACAGAACTTACAGAGCAAGGGATTGATTCAATCACTCCGGTTGTTAATCAAGGTCAAATCCTTGTAATCAGAGTAGAGGTTTATCCGCCTGATGGAAGAGATGCAGTCGATATCGGTTTGCTGCGAATCTTGGTCACCTCCGATGGCAGTTCTGAAGAAACGCTCTCAACATCTGTTGGTTGGACCATTCATCGAACCTTCGGAATACTTGCTGAAGTCATCTCAGATTCTGATGCTGGTTCTCTCGGCACTGTAGGTCCTGTATCACCTGGTTCGACGGTCGTTTACAACGTCCGTATCACAGATTCTTCCGAGGATGCCGGAACTACAAACTGGGTTATCAAAAATCCCTCTGCAGTCCAAAGAAACATCGATGAAGATCCAAGTTACGCGACTTGGATGTACGATATCACAGATGTAGAAGGAAACATTGCTCTCGTTGCATCCCTTACAGGAGGCCAATATGTGGACGTAATAATCGAAATTACTGTGCGCCAACAGGTGGAAGCTGGATTGCACACCATCTACATGCAGGTCGCAGAAGAAAGTGATGACGGTGATGAACCTCGTTACTTCGACCTACCACTTACTGTTGAAATCAGCAGTGAGGTTGAACCGGGTAGGCTCGCTGTAGAACAAAAAACCCAATCGACACGCATTGGGGCAGGCGAAACAATCGATGTCGAGTATAGAATTGAAAATCAAAACAATGTTGAACTACAGGTCTTCATCACTCTTGATACTCCTGATGG
>CALBJF010000065.1 GCA_937892665.1 uncultured euryarchaeote
ACATGATGAAAGGAGCAGAACCTGCTTCGAAGGCAAGTGCCTCTTCCCAGCGGAATGTAAACCCTTTTTCAGGACTCACTTTGATGATGTTAAAACGAACGGCTGCTGTACCAACTGCTTCTGAAATAGCGGCTATTTGTTCATCACCATAATCTGGACGAAGTTCTTTAACAACGACTGCGGCTTGAGCATGAGCTTCTTCCAATAAGTCATCCATGAACACAACATTCCCTTTTCTCGTACTCATCTTTCCTTCTGGAAGTTTGATAAACGAATAAAACAAGACCTCGGGACGCTTTGAGCCCAGTTCTTCTAAGGTCATTCCAACTTGCTTAGCTTGGAGTTTGTGATCTTCTCCAAGTACGTTGATGAGTCGATTTGATTGGCTCCATTTCCACTGATGATAAGCAACATCTCTTGTTGCGTAAAGTGATGACCCATCACCTCTTCTATAGAAGAATTCCGTCTTACCTTTCAAACCACGAGCACCGAGATCAAGATAGCCAGCCCCATTATCAGCGGTTCCTGCAATATCCAAATTGTCGAGCGTTTCCATTAATTGGGATACAGTTCCCTCGACGACGAACTTGGATTCTTTTGTAAATGTCGAAAACGAAATTCCGAGCCGTCCCAGTGTTTCAAGCATCCCATCAAGAACAGGAGAATATGCATCTTCAAATGCTTGCAGTACGTCTTGATCACCGTGTTCACTGGCATGAACGAGTCGTCCTATTTCTGATTCAATCTCTGCTTTCTTAGCCTCATCAGAATCCGAACGCAAGATCTGAGCGGCTTGATACCAACGGACTCTTCGATGATCTTCTTTGTGAAGCCAGCGTTCTGAAGGTTTACTTCGCTCAGAGAGTAGCGAATTGACTTCTTCTTCAGAAAGATGTTCCAATGCCCAAGCAAGAACGCCGACTTGCTTCCCCATGTCGTCGACATAATATTCGGCTCGAACTTCATCGCCATGGAGACGATGCAGTCGGACAAGGGTATCCCCGAGAATTGCGTTTCGTGCCCTTCCTACGTGGAAAGGACCGTTTGGATTTGCTGAGGTGTGTTCGATTAAAACTGAACGCGAGGCTGATTCAGAATTCTTTGTTGCGTCTCCAACATGAACCGCTCCTGCAAGAATCTGCTCAGCAAGCCAAACTGGATTTGCTTTGAAGTTTAGATAACCATTTACAGCACTTATCGATTGCAAGCAATCCAAATCTGGGAATTCGTTTGCGATTGTGTCAGCAATCTGTTGTGGCGCCTGACGCAGAATAGAAGCAAACGCAAAGCAAGGCAACGTTAGGTCACCTTGATCCGATTCTCTGCTTGGCTGCAAAGCTGAAATCCACATTCCATGCTCAATACCTTTTGAAGCAAGCAATGTCTCGAGACGAGGTTCGACAAACTGACGTAGTAACTTCATTTTGAGACCTCACATCATCGGATAGCGAAGGATTGCTGCGAGTCCACCAAAGCCTAGAGCAAGTTGTGAACCTTCCTCTGTATCAGTTGAAATGAATACGACCTCACTGTTGGATTTTGAAGCTAAATCAGAGAGGGCCTCAATCAATGAGATACTACTTATTTCCTTATGTGAGTCATTACTTGCTTTGCAAGAAGGACAGTTTGGCAACTCCTCTGTACGACCAACAGAAGCAGTCCATGTATGATCACAAGAGCCACATTGAATTTCAACGGAGTTCTTTCTCATACTTTCAGAAATGAGTAGTGTATCGACTGCCCCTTGTTGGAGTGCATTACGAATCATCATCTCACCATACGTGGCCTTTGGATGAGTTTTGATAAGTTCTGAGAGAAAGCGATCCATAATTTGACGTTCAGCGTCAAGTTCGATTTCACCCATCATTGCACCTGCATTACCAACCAGTTCCCGAACGCCGGACTCATTTGAATAACCAACATCAAAGGTAGTTTGTGCAATTCTCTTCGTAATCTCATGATGGAAATATTCGTTTCGAACTACGAAATCCTTGGTCGCACCAGGGCCTCCAATGATAATGGCCTGAATGTTCTCAAGGTTCGGTAGCCAGTATGAACATGCGTGCTCTGCTGCTCGCTTGAAGAAATTGTGTGCAGCCTCTTCAATCAATCGTTCGAAACGCTGAGCAGATTGTCCACCTTGACGGTGTTTACCCATAATGTTCGAGACGAGATGCTCTTGAACATGAATTCGCTTTCCAGAAGCAATGCCATACGCAGCCTCTGATCTGTCGATTACAAATAGTCCGTATGAGCGTTTGTCAACAAGCATGTCTTCGAGTTGTGTTAATTCAAACACTGAGTCGCAACGATACCTGAATGAAAGGAGTGATTGTGGTGGATCTTCGATAACCACAGTGGTTTGACGAGTCTTATTGTTACCAACAATGATTGCCCCAGTGAAAAGAGCAATCCC
>CALBJF010000066.1 GCA_937892665.1 uncultured euryarchaeote
CTCGACGGATAAAGATGTTCGCGAAATTTTCACGACCAATCTCTTTGGAGAAGAAATCCATCAGATAAGAGATTAAGCGATTCGATGAAGAACCTCTTCGACCCTCATTCGTTTATGGCGACTCCTACTGGCGACCCTGTTAGCGAACTTCGCTCACGTCGAGAGAGTGCCCGACTAGGTGGAGGATTGAAGGCGCAGGAAGCCATTCGAGCAGGAGGAAGAGGCACTGCAAGAGACCGGATAGGGATGCTTTTAGATCCCGATTCATTCATTGAAGTTGATACATTTGTCACACATCGAACAACTGACCACAATATGTTCCTTCATGAAACACTTGGAGACGGAGTTGTTACAGGACATGGAACCATTGACGGCCGTAGAGTTCACTGCTTTGCTCAAGATTTCAGTGTTCATGGAGGCTCAATGGGCGAAATGCATGCAAAGAAGATTGCTAAACTCGTCGAAATGGCTGAACGGACAAAGACGCCTCTCGTCTGTATTTGGGACGGTGGAGGTCAACGTGCTCATGATGGGCTCGATGCACTTGCTGGAACCGGAGAACTCCTCGACCGACTCGTCCAATGCAGTGGCCGCATTCCCGTCCTCAGTCTTGTCCTTGGACCTGTTGTAGGCGTTTCAGCACTGGCTGCAAGTCTGTCTGATTTTACAATACTTGGAGAAGAACATGGACAGTTATTCCTATCATCTCCTCTCGAAACACCTGAAGTACAACAAGGTGAAGTCGATGCATCTGGACTTGGAGGTGCATCACTTCATGCATCCCGTTCAGGAATTGCTTGTTTAGTAGCCGAGGACGAAGAGGATGCGTGTTTCCTTGTTCAAGAGATTCTGTCCTACCTTCCTGATCACAATAATGCAGAACCTCCATTCCTAGCTTCTGAAGATCCGATAACTCGACTCAATGAAGAATTGGAAACCCTCGTTCCTGACAACCCCAATCGACCCTATGATATGGTGAAAGTTGTCGAAGAAGTCGTCGATGATGGAGAATTCTTGGAACTCTTCACGAACTATGCAGAAAATATCATCATTGGATTTGCCCGACTCAACGGACGTACAATCGGCGTAGTTGGTAATCAACCGAATGTTCTCGCAGGCTGCTTAGACATTGATGCATCCATTAAGGCCGCTCGATTCATTCGCTTGTGTGATGCATTCAACATCCCTCTTGTAACGTTCGAAGATGTTCCTGGATTCCTTCCAGGTGTTGTTCAAGAATGGGGCGGAATCATTCGACATGGAGCAAAACTCCTTTTCGCCTATGCTGAAGCAACAGTTCCCAAACTTACCCTCATTACAAGAAAAGCATACGGCGGAGCTTACTTGGCAATGTCATGCAAGCACTTACAGAGCGATTACAATGTTGCTTGGCCAACTGCTGAACTTGCGGTCATGGGAGCAGAAGGGGCGGTCAACATCATTCATCGAAGGGAAATTAACGCTGTTGAACCAGAACAGCAAGAAGATGTTCGTCTTCGACTCGTTGATGAATACAAAGCCAAATTCGGAGACCCATACGTTGCAGCAAGAAATGGTTGGCTTGACGATGTCATCGAACCTTCCGAAAGCAGATTGCGTCTTTGTAGAGCACTGAATATTCTACGCTCAAAGCGTGAATGGAGCCCGCCAAAAAAGCACGGCAACATTCCTCTATGATTCGTTTATTTTTCGCTCTGCACGAGCCAATAGACCACCAGATTGATCTTCGGGCTCAGGTTGTTGAGGGGGCTTTCGAACTTGGAACAACATCCATCCTACAAGGGCAACAAGTGGTACGATGATAACAGCAGCAATGAGTGTTGAACTTCCACTCGAAGCATCATCTGAATCCGATGAAGGCGTCTCGGGCTCGATTGGAACTGTGTATTGAAGACGTATTGAGACATCTGCAAATGCAGAATCTCGAGCAACGATATCGAACTGTAAGGTGGTGCCTTCAACTTGTTCAGCAGTAAATAGTTGAGAACACCAAGCATTCATCAACGAAGAATCACAATTCATAGTTCCGCTTTGGAGAACACCATCGAGATTCACGATAACATCCATTTGAGAATCTGGGTCGGTATCGCTCCATAGCCATTCCAACAAAAGGGTATTATCAGAAGTTTTTGTGATTGAACCATTCGATAAGACAGGTTGATCTGGCTCAGGGCTGATCGTCAAAGTGATTCTCTTTTCGAAGACAACTTCACCATCTGTGACATTGAGCCACCAGCCATTGTCGATTCCATTTGCATCAACCAATGCAGAAATGAGTAACTCTTGACCTGAAATCGCCATCTGAGATTTGGTCGCTGAGTCAGATTCTAATTCCCAAACAAGAGAATCTCCATCAGCATCAACAGCAAAATCAAGGAGGCTTAGAAGAAGCGTCTCCTCCTCTGCAAGAGCAATATCCCATGCAGATTCAGTCACATCAAAGGCATCATTCATCGCATTCACTCTGTAGGGGACATCGATTGAAAGAGGCGTATTGAAACCATCAGAGACGGTTAGAGTGAACACTTCTGCGCCATTGGCATTGGATAGAGGAGTAAATCGAATTGTGTCATTTGAAGGTTCAACGAACCAGGAAAGTAAATTACCTTCACCTTGGGATAATCCGTTTATTTCCATAGACAACGGGGCACCTTCAGGGTCAGTAACGTATTGTGAAGTATCAAACCAAACCGTCGGGCCGTCTTCATCAACAATTTGCTGTTCCACCGTAGAGAGTTGGATAAGTGGATCATCTATCGGAAGGATACTACCGTTTAGAGTGACATTCAAAATATCCAATACAGTACCGCCTGCTTTCAGTTCCAATGCGATTTTCGTACTCCCCTCCCACTCTTCGTCAAGTGAATGCGTGAGCGTGAATCCCAATAAATCTGCATCGATAATGACGTTGAAATGAGATTCATTCTCAAGAAGTGTGGCATTGAGGATTTCAATTGCCTGTCCATCTGGATCAATTGCGATCTCAGAAGAATCAAGATGAGCATACCCTCGTTGCGGAACTAAAAGCTCTGGATGAGGATAAATTAACCCAATCGGGTCGTTTGTTCTATTGAAGTCGAATGTAATGAATCCTGAACCACCTTCAACAAAAACCTTCAATTTGATTTGGTGAGCACCAGGTGAAACACCACTCATTGGTACAACACAACGAGCCTCATCGTTGTTGATGATACCTGAAAACACAGTTGAATTGTCGAGCATACACTCCGTCGTAACAGTCCAATTTGAAGGAATATCATCGTATTGATCACCGTTGCGCATAGACCACGAGGCGACGAAAACAGCGTCATCAGTTGGGCTAAACAACGTCCCATTCAAACTAATAGGCGTTGAAAGAGGAATGAGTTGCGCTTCATCGAAGTCTTCATCGACATATCCATTTGAATCGGTCACTGTATCAACATCGTTCGGTCGATTGAAGGCCTCACGGAAAGAAGAGTGGTCGCCACGCAATGTTAAGTCAAGATAAGGGAGTATATGCTCCATTGCATGATCGAGTTGTTCTTCCTGAGTGAGTGATGCATCACCATCGTTGAAATCTTCGAGGAAAGAAGAAGAATCTTGATACTGGTAGTGGTTTGCTCCAAGCGAATGAAGAATTTGCCAAGCAAATCCATCAACGTTTTCTAATACTGGAAGGACGTTTTCTGTGGCAGGAGCAACTTCATCTGCACTTCCTGTGATGAACAAACCGATGTTTGGGGCAGGTGCTTGTATTGTAAGCGGCTCATTTACTTCATCGACCTCAAGAGCAAGTCCAACAATCGCTCTCGGTGGTTGGGCGGTTTGATTTGTTGCAAGAGAGAGCCAATTGATGTATCCATTTGTTGCATAAACTGCACCCACACCGTGTCCAATTAGCCCCCAATGCGGTTCATCAACAGAACCAAACATTCCAAGTACAGCATTATTTGATTGATTCGCAGTGTGAATCCAATCTTGTATTTCCTCTAATTCAGAGACGATATCATTGACCGATTCTGGATTGGTTTGCCATGAAGGGATGTACACCATTGTACCAGTTTGTGCTATTCGAGAGCAGAGAAGCATGTAGTTCTCTGGAGTTTCATTTTCATCTACAATGAGAACCATCCATGGGAAGGGTCCGTTTCCTGCCACTTCGCTGTCTTCCCCTGAAACCATTGCAGGATAGACAAGGCGATGATCTTGGCCAGGAGGTCCTTGTTGGTTCACTGAAAAATCAATGTAGCCTACCGGAAAGTCAGCCCCTGAATGAGGGGGTTGGAAATTGGAATCCTCTTCAGGAAATGCTTGCACTCCCGAAAAGGTTGCTAAGACCAGCAACCCACAGATTACCATGGAGCGTGCGCTCATAGGGCTGGCTGTCTCTTCGGACATTTCATTCTTCCATAGATTTGCTTCTTGAAATGGCCAGTTCCAATTCACAATCTGAGAGCCATGACATGAGTTGGGGGAGTGTCGGCAAATGTTCAGCGCATTGAGGTGCCCAGAGACGACGCCATGATTCGAGATGCTGTCCAGCAAGCATCCATCTTCCATCGATTGTGAAGTTCTTCGTATCGAGGACAGAGTCTCGTTCGGGAAGTGAACCGTTCAAAGGAAGATAATCAGGAGTGAGTGTTCGCTTCGCGTTTAGCTGTTGATCATACGTACCATCAAAATCAATGAGCAAATCAAGTTGTTCTATATCTGCTAACTTTTTGCTGATCAGTGATGCATCAATTTTTCTTCGCCCACCAAGGGATACAACATGACCACCTGCCTCAAGCCAGGCGTCTGCAATTGAGCGTGAAGAACCGCCACCTCCATTCAGGCCGAGCACTGCCCCCGAAGCAACGTCGATTCCGTGATGAATTGCAACATCAACCACACCTGCTCCGTCTGTTGTAGCGCAATACCAACCGTGACCTGTCCATCGTAACGTATTGACAGAGAGAATATCCATCCCGTTGTCTACGGGCGTGAACGCCATACTCTGCAATTGATGCTTCAATGGCGAGGTAAGATTCAACCACACTTCTTCTCCATGATATTGCGAGGGAAGATAAGTTGAGGCTGGAACTTGTTTACGAGATGGTTCAAATCCCTCAAATGAAGAACGTATGTTCCGAGTTAGGACTTCTTCTACGAGTCGTGTAAGCCGGATTGTGTTCAAATCAAGTCGACTATCTAGGAGGGCCCAATCAGGATTATGTTCATCATGCTCAATGTACCCCCACCCTAACACCTCGTCTACGTGTACGGATTCAATCAGCCGCAACGATCGAGGCTTTAAATTCAAAATTTGGTCGTTTTTCTTCAAGTGGTTGAATACCAAAG
>CALBJF010000067.1 GCA_937892665.1 uncultured euryarchaeote
TATACCTATGATAAACAATAAGAAAAAAATCGTTCCAAATGAGGTATAGATTGCCAATCTTGATATTTGCGGAACAGAATCCCGACCGGTTTTCATCGCCTGCGATGGCGGTACCTTCACAACCAAATCTTCTTTTGGAACCCAAGATTTGCCATCATCACTTAGTTTCAAACCCATGGCATTGGCTTGTGCGAGTATCTCGATGGGGGAGGAATCTGTCATATTCTCATCTCTCGATAAAAAGTAATTTACTTAAGTTGTACCCCTGCACATGATGTCGGTTTCCATAAATTATCTCGAAAAAAATCAGTTTTGAGATAACTTATCATCATTCGTTTGTGATGTACGTATAGCTGATTTAATCTTAAGACCAATTCCTGCAAAGACAATCAAATATGTCAGGGTTGAAAGAATCCACTTGATCATGTTTATTCCTGAACCTACTGATACGAGGGTTTCAGAAATTGTATTTGAATCCAGATAACTGTTTATCATCATGATTTCTGTGATGTTTTCAGCCCAATCTGCAAGCATACTAAGGACTGGTATCACCAATAAAATTCTTCGGTTTTTGAAGAAGTATAGAATCCAAAAACAATACATGGAGGTATAAATAATTGCAAACATAACATCCCAAATTTGTAGGAATTCACTGTAACATTCAAGTTGACTTGTGCTCCTTGATTCAAAAAACTCCTGAACCATCTGCAAGGTGTAGTTGAATGTAAGCCCGAGCGAATTTGGTCCATCATCCACCTTGAAACATTCACCAGGCCGACCTAATACCAGAACTGTATACAGGATGAAGGCGAGAGTTGAACCTAGAGCCATGGAAAGCGCATGTCGACTAACGAAAGATTCACTCTCTTGGATTTCTTCGGATTCCGTTATCAATACATCCTCTTCCATAAGATGGCCGTCTGAATTATCACAAATATGTCTTGTGGGTAACAATAGAGTGCTCGTACCGGATACTATCCGCACATACCATGGTATTTATCATCACTAACATTACAGTCAAACATCTAAACTTGTTGTAATTTATTTCTCTACATAATATTGAGTCTGAATTTGAGATTGGATTATTTCATCAAATGAATAGTTAAGTATTTTGACATAATGGATTAAGACATGGGTATTAGAACATCACTTAGTTTAATTATGCTATTTTTAATTCCGATATTATTTGTTTATTCAGCTGCAGCAGACTATGATGGGGATGGTATTGATGACTCATCTGACCCTGATGATGACGGTGATGGGATAAATGATGAATTTGATGCTTGTCCTGTTGGCACCATGTCTTGGGTTTCTAACGAGGAAAGCGATTTTGATGGAGATGGTTGTAAAGATCGCAATGTAATTATTGATTTTTACGATACTGGTGATTGGACATATCAAGAATTTACCTTCAGCATTAATGACGGTCAAGAGTTTGACATATACCATATTTGTGAGTACAGTTGTAAATATGAAACGACAATAACGCTAACTAAACCTAGCGGAGAATCAGTGTTTTGGGGCAGACACCTTGTTGATGATGAAATGACTAGTACCCTACCTGAAATGGTAAAATCTATTGGCAGGCTATCTGTACTTTCTGGCTTAAAAGGTGATGTTGCATATGGTGATTCGTCTATTGAGGATAGTTGGAATGAGCCAGGAACATATATACTAAACTTGACTGATTTAAGTGAATCATACTATGAGGAAGGTTATGATGAAGATAATGGTGGAGTGTCGATATTTGTTTATCTCGTTGGAAACGAAGACGCTGAGGATTTTGATGACGACGATGATGGAATTGTTGACGCCAATGACATCTGTATGTTTGGATATACTGAATGGACTTCCAATTCACAGACCGATGTAGATAATGATGGATGTAAAGATCAGGAAGAGGACGATGATGATGACAATGATGGCTGGCCAAATGAAAATGATTTGTGCACTAACCGTCGTTCAGATTCAAATGATGGCACAGGTACTTTCAATTATCCTTTTACAGATTCATGGTCTGAACAATCAAACAATTTATCTGATGCAATTCCACGGGGAAACCCAACATTTGGCGTAATTGATGGCGATGATGCACTATATCTTGCAGGATATGATTCTGTAGAATTTCCGCTGGTGATGAGTGAAGGTTTGAACCATTCAGATAAAGTACAATTCTCGATGGAATTTAATCTTCAAGACGCTTATTTTACCAACAATATCGATACTGCCTCAGGCTCGTCTAATAGTTATCAAGGCGACCAGGGAGAAGGGGCAAGAATCTTAATTTCCAATCATCCATACAAAGATGATAGAGGTTTAGGTTTCTCAATTTCAGTTGAACTGTTTGATGAGGAGAGTTTTGGACTTCGTCTACAGGTCACTCAACCACCTGACAATCATTTCCTCCACCCAATACTAACTCAAGATTTATCCTTTGGACAATGGTACTCAATCCGATTAACATATGATTTCACTGTCGAAAACCCCACTGTTGAGGTTTTGCTTGGGGCTGAGAGGTTTTTGTTCATAATGACTCCAACAATTGACGATATCGACTGCTGGAAATCTCACTTAACTGAATCATCTATTTACGTTGGCTCTGATGGCGATGAGGGTATCTTTGGGGAAGATAACGATGAAGGGCATGAGGTGTTCACCGTTCCTTCGGTGGGAATGTTTATGCGTAATTTCTCATCTAGTTCCCCTATACCAGAGGGTTCACAAAGCGATGTCAATTCCGGACTACAGGCTTTGGTAAATCACATGACTGGTGAATCAATACTAGACCAGTCAGGATTGACTCAGTCTATGGAAATGGTGATGATGAACCTCGATGTCCCCTGGAATTCAATTAGTAGTAATGCTAAGTTGTACGTCGACACATATTCATCGGTTGAAGGATTAATTTTTCAACCTGGAGAGAGGTGGCTACCTTCAGCAGATGAGCCGCTGAAATACCTTGCATTTACCATTCAACTTGTGATCATGGAATCAGCATTTATGCCGGAAAATATAGCACAAACAGAAGGAATTCAATTTGCTGATGCACAAAATTTCCCCGGACTGGTAAAAGCTGATGCTTCAAGAGTTACCGATGGGACTAGTTTAGTTAGAGGTACATACGTAACAGACCCTGGACGTTCGTTTGGCGGAGATGAGAAATTGGTTCAACCAACCGGATATTTTGCTCCAGCAGGAGAGATTGTAACAATCACAATTCCACCTGAAAATGTCGATGGAAATTTTGTTGTATGGGTAGGAGCTCATCAAGATGACTTGCGTTACAGTAGCCAGGAGTATGCCAGGCTGCCCATGGTAGCTACAAGTTTCCCTATTGATTCTTCGACCATTCAAGTCGGCAATCCGTTTGGTGGCAGCATATACATTTCAACGCCAAATGGTGCTCAAGAAGGTGAAATTAGTGTGTCTATTTCTGGTGCGGTAAAATCCCCATTGTTTTCAACCAGGGAAATTAGTCAAACAACATACTCTCAATGGAGTACTGAAGTTAATTCAGCAGACGCCCCTTGGGTAGATATAATGTCTGATAGATTCATGACCAGTCTTCCAAGATATATGGCCACTTATTCAAAAGACACACTATGCACCATATTAGATTCTCCAGATAAGTGGGATTCGAGTTCTTGCACTTTTACGGTACCTGCTGGAAAAACCGTCACATTAGAGCCAATGTTACATTATGAATTAAATGAGTTTTCAATGGCGATAACCTACCCTGATGGTAATACTGTAGAATATAATGTTGAATCGTTTAATGAACAAGGCTCGGATTGGCAATCTGCACCTAATCTAGTATGGGCTAGAGAATCAAGCCAAAGTGGCCAATATATAGTTGAATTATTCAGTGAGTCGGGCAATGGTGGCTCGTCATTTCAAGCAGCAATAATGGACCATGACACCGTTTTTAATCCAAGTGAGATGCTAACTCATTGGGACACTTCAATTGATGCTTACTTAATTTTAGGTGGCTGGCCATTGGAAAGAGGTTATGCTCAACAACACATGTGGTTACTGCCAGATGTTCAAACACCTGCAGCAGGCACCATGGCTCCTGCAGCAAATCCAATGAGTATGGAATCTCCAGTTTATGCCAATGCAATTAGCGAATCTTACACCGCTAGAGATTTTAGTTGGTGGGCCGATCCACGAGTTGTAGTGGAAGCTGATTTTTATGATAGTGGAATCAACGTTGTATGGCATGAATGGGGCCATTTACACAATATTCCAACCTTAAAATCTGAAGTAGAAGCAATAGCAAATTTACCCGGTGCAATAATCCTAAATTTGGCCTTCAACCTTTCGTTAGATGAGTCGTTAGCATATTCTACTTTCCAAATGATGAATCGTAGTGAAACGGCGATTGATTGGATGGTAACCTCAAACTTCCGCAACGGTGAGCGAATTGGTGAAGGATACAAGGGCTATACAGAGGAAGGATATCCACTAGACCAAGTAAGTTACCAGTCCAGAGGAAATGCGAGATATGTGGATATTGCTCATATGTATGGTTGGGAAGGACTTGGAAGTATTCATAATGTCTATTATCAAAGAATATTGAACGGGTCGAGTAGTGTTGCAGATGCTTCCAATCCTACCGACTCTGATTTCATCTTTGTTTCATCTGAAAGTCTTGGAGTAAACATGGCTCCGTTTTTCGATTTCTGGGGATTAGAGGTCACCCCAAATACTCTAGAGGTGGTCAATGCTATGCCTCGCTCTGGGCCTGTCAAACAATTATTGTTAGATTATAGAGAAATTATTCCCCAAAACGTAGTACAATTCACCGAATGGCATGAATCAATTAAATCACGAATTGGTACTTGGCAAGGACCTCAGGTAGAATCTTACTTACAGACTTATGATGATGCTACTGGACAAGCAGGACTTGATCGGATAGATACTTTACTATGCCTATATTTTGCCACAAATTGTGAAAACGTGACTGAAGTGACCCCTTATCCAGACCAAACATATGACAACACAAGCTATACTAACGAAACCACAAATAACAATCAAAATAATACACCTCAAAATGTGGATGACGAAGTACCTAGCGACCAAAATATCAACCAAGATGATGACTCAGATGACGTAGTTGAAGATAATTCAAGCAACGTTACAGAAGATAATTCTAAACCTGAAGACGATGATTTTTTCAAACCTGTATTTGCAGGAGTTGTAATTTTAGTCCTTATTGTGATTCTTACTTTGTCTCTGATGAGATCTAAATCCGAGTACTAACATTACTTTTCGTTCCCGCTCCCGGACTTGGACTGGTTTTGTACTTGATATGATAAACTCTGC
>CALBJF010000068.1 GCA_937892665.1 uncultured euryarchaeote
GACATTCCCCTGTGATCGATGCGAGGTGCAAGAAGCCGATTCACCCAATCCATGGTTAATGACAGACCCATTACCTTTTGAAGAACTGTTTTATTTCATCCGAATCCTTATTGGGCAGGTTCTCGAGGAACAAATCCGCAATGATGAGTGCTCTATGCTGACTGCTGTTTCCGTGAGGAGTGATGGGCGAACTGAGCGGGCTTTCAATCCCATTCTTCATGTAGTTCCTGCAACAAAGAACTACCATGCAGCCGTCTGGAGTGAATCAAGCTTCAACTCAGACTCTCAATCAAGAGTCGAGATGGCACAGTGTCTGGAGAATGCTTGGAATTGTGGTACTCCTCTGGTTTCTTGCTCAATTCGTTGTCTTGATTGCAGCTGGATTTATTGACGGAGACCTTGATGGAGATTTTGGACCTTTGGATGGGACATTGATACTCGGAGGTAGCATTTGTTCTGCTCCAATGGTTTTGCTTCTCTTAGCGATTCGACGACCTAAACTCGAACATATTATCGTAGCACAGCCTGATGCCTATGGCACACAGGTGCATTCGCTTCCAAATTCTCGCATTTTACAAACTCCAGTTCCAACAACAATGCAACAATATATTATTCGATCGAGACATCCTTTGCGCGTACCAATAGCTCGGCATTTGTGGATGCTTTTCCTCGGAGGAGTCATCATCTCAAGTCTTGCCTTCGCACCTCTTCTTCTTGATTCCTCAAATATGTACTTCCTACTGTTGGCTGTTTGTGTTGCAGTTCCAGCATGGCTTGTAGGTTTCTCGACCCCCGTTTTTGCTTGGTGGTCTTTTTCAGCGTCTCGATTTCAACTTACAACCAATCGACAACAAGGGGAAGCGATGCTTATCGCAGGCATGCTTTCGACATTTCCTGCACTAATCATCAATTCTTTCGTAACACCAGGAACAGTTCTTTTCTTGACTGGAGGTGATGTATCAGCAACGACTGTAGAATACATCACAATCATTATTTCGGCGCCTGTTGGCGAAGAAATATGCAAAGCCCTTGCTGTTTTAAGCCTGAGTAGTATGATTGACTCAAAGCGAAGAGGATTTCAAGTTGGATTCACTGTTGGTCTTGGGTTTGCACTACTTGAGAACTTACAGTATATTTTGTTCAGCCTATTCGCAGGAGAATTTGTCGCCATATCGTACGGTCTAACCGCTATTGTTCGAGGTATTGGTTCGATTCCAGGCCATGCCCTTTGGACTGCTTGTAGCGGCTATGCTATTGGCCACATGCTTGAACAGAGAAAGTTTGGTTCTCGGCCAAAGTTCGATTCATGGGATTTAGTAAATCCTATGACAGGACAATCGACAAAGATTTCTTCCGACCCGTCAACCTACCTTACACAATCTTTTTTGATTCGAAAATCTGAATTGCAACTTCCTACATCGCTTCCAGTTATGCTCGGATTAGCAATGTTTGGGCATGCATTCTGGAACGGAAGTTCGGTCTTAATATCTCATCTCGCACTGAATTTACCACCATTACTCGGCCTTATTCTAGATCTCACTTGGATCGTCATACTCATCACACTCTTATGGACGGTTGGAAGATTCGTCATATCTTCTGCAATGGAAGAAGTCACAGCCCAGTAAATCGTTTCCTCAAGACATTAATCTTACGCAAAGAACAAAACTATGATGCGCCGCAGTGAGGGTAGGGCTCATTATGGATTTTGAGGATGGTGGCTTTGTTTCTGGGAACATTGCTGTTACATCCGTACTCATTATTGGACTCATTGTGGCTTCATCAAAAGCCCGTATTCTTGACACCAAAGGAATCATTGCTGCTGCATTGCTTGGTTTGTTGGTCGGTTGCATGGGGCACTGGACGTGGCTATTGCTCCTCCTAGCCTTTCTCCTTAGCAGCCACATTGCCACAAAGTGGCGCTTTGATGAAAAGGCTGCATTAGGCCTGAGTGAATCTTCTGACGGTCATCGAGGCTGGATCAATGTAGCCGCCAATGGAGGAATGCCTGCACTGGTTGCGATTCTAGCATTTGTTCTAAAAGATTGGCAAAATGGTTTGTGGATGTTTGGAGCATCTGTAGCAGTTGCGACATCAGATACATGGGCAAGCGAGATTGGAAGTCTTGATAATCGGGTTCGTATGATTACGACAATGAAACCGTGCGAAGCTGGTATCAATGGAGGTTTTTCCCCTAACGGTCAACTCGCTGCTGCTTCTGGTGGCTTGCTCATTGGATTGTGTTCTCTTTTTGCAGGCATTATCATGTTCCAAAATTCAGTCTCAGATACAGTGATGAACGCTGCAATGGTTGCTGGAATAGGATTTCTCGGTTGTCAGATTGACAGCGTTCTTGGAGCAGTTTTAGAAAACAGGGGATTCCTTACAAAAGGATCTGTTAACGCGATTTCAATCATTTCTGGCGTACTTCTCATGTGGCTGTACCTTGGCCAACCGATGTGAAATTCGCCGCCGACTTCATGAACTGGCACACGTTCAGAGTGTCATGCGCCATCACCGTTTCATTGCATTCGGCCTCTTGGCGCTCTTTGTATCAAGCCTAGCCATAGGCGCTCAAGGTGCTCTTGAAAACGTTACTTACGAAGAGGGATACATCGATTGGGAAATGGATATTGAACAACGATTGTATGTTGAAGGTGAAAACGCTGAAACTTCTGTACTTCAAAGAGCAAGACCTGATGCTACACTTGCATTTGCCGATGTCACCCCGAATAGCGGATTAAACCAGATTTTTTCTCTGACCTCTGAGCCACTCATAAATCCAATCAGTGGGGCGATTAACATCTCTACCTTCTTCAGCGCTTACTTAGTTCCACAAGCCGGTCTGGCTCAATCCACACAATGCACCCAGATTTCTAATCCATTCACCCCAGGGGATGACTTTACCACCCTTATAATGACAGTAAGTATATCCGGTTCCCAGGTCTATGAAACAATTATTACTCATACTATGGACACAATCGCATCAAATAATCCTCAAAATTTTTCAGGAGAAATTCTACCGTTAGAAATTGACCTCTCACCAGGAGATACCTTTGGAATTAGCCTCAGTGCAGAACACCTCTGTGAAGGAACTATTGCCCGGATTCAATGGGGCGGATTTGAAACGAATGCTGGCGGAATTATCATGACTGGCAAGGTATACGAACCAGAAGCGAGTATACGAATCGATTCTTCGAAACGTGCTCACATCGAATTTCTTCCAAAATTACCTTGGGGGGAAAATGATGTGCTCATTGACGGCAATGGAAACCGTGAAGTTTCATGGGTCCTTCGAGGACCTCTCGATTCCGATGAAAAGACGAATAAAGATAGGGATACCGTAATGGAAAATTCAATCGGTCGCATTCGTATGGAACGTGATCTTGGAAATAACGAGACAGCATGGATTTGGACTGGAAAGGAACAGTTGTTTACCGGATCTTCAAATTTGGAAGTATGCGTAGAAACCACAAGTGGTAATCCGAACGTCGATTGTCATGCATTTGGAATCATCCGGTTCGACGTTGAACCTGACAACGAAGGATTCGCAACCGCAGGAATTTGGCTAACGTTGACGACCATTTTCTGCTTTATCGGCTTGGTGTACAAGGGCTTCAATTCGGACCCACCC